>JADMIN010001037.1 GCA_015478575.1 Ktedonobacterales bacterium
CATGATATACTTCGTGCATGGTGGCCCCTCCTGGGGACGCCGCGCGAATGTACTGGCCGTTCCCTCGCTTTCCAGGGCGCAAGAACGAAATGGTGGCGCACGATGGGGCAGGTTCATATGTCCACGGTCCCGGACCTTGAGAACGCGCTGCTGGTGGGAGCGTTCGCGGGCTGGAACGACGCCGCCAGCGCCGCGACCTGGGCGATCAAGTTTCTCATCAACCAGTGGGAAGCGACACCGTTCGCCGACATTGATCCGGAGGACTATTTCGACTTCACCGAGGCGCGCCCGCAGACGCGCGTCACCGGCGGCGCGGTGCGCCGGCTGAGCTGGCCGGCCAATCGCTTCTACGTCCATCGCGCGCCGCGCACGGAGCATGGTCCGGCGCGCCGCGACATCGTGCTGCTGCTCGGCGAGGAGCCGCACACGCGCTGGAAGGGCTTCGCGCAGGATGTGCTCGACGTGTGCCGCCAGTGCCAGGTCGAGGACATGATGCTGCTTGGCTCGCTGGTCGCTGAGGTGCCGCACACCGCCCCGGTGCACGTCACGGGGACGGCGGGCGAGGCGGCGACCCTGCGGCGCATGGATGCCAGCGGCATCGAGCGAGCGACGTACGAGGGGCCGACGGGCATCCTGACCGTCATCCAGGACGCCGCGCGCAAGGATGGCTTTGGCACCGCCAGCCTCTGGGGCACGGCCCCGCACTACGTCTCCGCCACGCCCAACCTGCCCGTCTCCGAGGCGCTGCTCGACCGGCTCGACGGCATCTACGACTTCGGCCTGCGCCTGGGCGACCTGGCCCGCGCGGCCCGGCGCTTCACGCAGCGTGTCTCGTCGCTCGTCGCCGAGGACCCGGAAGTGTCAGCATACGTACGCGAATTGGAGCGCAAAGGCACCGCTGACTCCCTTTCGGGCATGCCGCTTGCGGAAGATGCGTCCGGTGTCCACCGCATTCCAACCGAGGGCGACCTTCCCAGCCCTGAGCAGGCCATCCAGGATGTGGAGGACTGGCTGCGTCAGTTTCGCGAGGACTCCGGGCGCGACGCCTGAGCCG
>JADMIN010000268.1 GCA_015478575.1 Ktedonobacterales bacterium
CCGTTCTAGGCCGAGCATGGCCGCGCCGCTGGGATTGATGTGGGTGATGTGGCCCTGCGCGTCACAGACGAAGACCACACCGGGAATCGCCTGGATCACCGCGTCAAGTTGCGTGGCCTGCATCAGCAGCTCATCGGCAATCTCCTCGACCCGATGCAGTGCCCGCTGTGTCTGGCGGAAGAGGCGGGCATTATCCACCGCCAGGCCAGCGCGTCGCCCCAGGTCCTCGGCCAGCGCGAGATCATCTGGCCCATAGACACGGCCAGACTCCCCGCTGAGGAGCGTGAGCGCGCCGACGAGCCAGCCGCGCGCCTTGAGGGGGACGCTGAGGCCTGACGTGTAGCCAAGCTGGCGCAGGGTCTCCAGCGCCTCGCCATCCTCCCCCGCGACCGCGACGAAGAGCGCGTCGGAAATCTGGCTCATCAGCAGTGGCTCACCCGTCCGCAATACCTGGAGGATAGGATGCCCAGGGGACAATTCCAGTGGGTGACGCTCGCGCACCAGTTGGAGCAGTCGCAGCTTTTCCGGGTCGCGGTGCGCCACCGCCAGCCGCTGAATCGAGCCATCCTCGTGCAGCAGATCCAGATAGCAGCTATCAGCCAACCGTGGCACGATCATCCAGGCCAGTTGTTCGAGCGTGTGCTCATATTCGAGCGAGGAGACCAACACCGTCCCCGCTTCGGCAAGGAACTCGAAACGCTGCCGCACCTGCTCGGCGGCGGCGCGGGCGGCGCGCTCGTCCTCGAAGAGTCGCGCGCGGTCCACCGCCACCGCCACACGGTCGGCAACGAGTTGCAGGAGCTGCCTTTCAGCGGCGGTGAAGTGACGCGCGCGGTGTGTGCTACCATACATGACGCCGAGAATGCGCCCCTCGACTTGCAGCGGCACGCCGATGAGTGAGCGGAAGTGCTCGCGCAGACGCGGGCTGATCACCTCCACCCGCGAGAGATCATCCACCACCAGCGGCTGGCGGGTGGCCGCGATCCGGCCCGCCACACCCTGGCCCAGCGGAATCGCGACCTCCACCTCTTCCTCCAAGCCGAGCGCCGCGCGCATGGCGAGCGCGCCGCCATCCGGCGTCAGCAGCAAGATGGCCACGGCATCCACATCAAGTACCTCACGCACACGCACCAGCATCTCCCCCAACAGTTCATCGAGCGTGGCGTAGGTCAGGCTCACCTCGGTGATAGATTGCAAGGCACGCAGACGGGTCGTCGCGTTTTCGGCATCGGCGCGGGCACGGCGCTCGCGCCGGAGCAGGAGCGCG
Organism: Ktedonobacterales bacterium; assembly: GCA_015478575.1. Lineage (GTDB taxonomy): Bacteria > Chloroflexota > Ktedonobacteria > Ktedonobacterales > JADMIN01 > JADMIN01. Next base: position 1,268 of record JADMIN010000268.1, read on the forward strand.
TGCTCCTCTTCCGTGCGCTGGCGCTCAGTAATGTCGCGCAGGTGCGCCGTGAAGATCGGCGGCCCCGCGACAGGAATACGGGTGATGGTCATCTCAACGGGAAACTCCGTGCCATCCGCGCGCATACCACGCATCTCGATACGCTTGCCGAGTACGACGGCCTCCCCAGTGGCCAGGTAGTGCCGCAGGCCTTGATAGTGCCGCTCACGCAGATCCGGCGGAATGATCAGCTCAGCGATCTGCTGGCCCAGCGCCTCCGCGCGCGTGTAGCCAAAGGTGGCCTCGGCGGCCGGGTTGAATGCGGTGACACAACCCGCCGCATCAATCGTGATGATGCCATCTGGCGCGGTCTTGAGGATGGCCTCAGTGCGCGCCTCGCTCGCCAGCACAGCCGCTTCAGCGCGCTTCTTCTCAATGAACTGGCCGATCTGCTGATCGAGTGTGGCGGCACTCTGAAGCAGGGCCTCGCCGGGCAGATGCGGGCTAGTACTGAAAAACTCGATGACGCCGAGCACACCGTGATCCCCCCGAAGAGGGAACGCGAAGGCGGCGCGCAAGCCCACCGCCGCCGCCGCCGCGAGACGAGGGAAATTCACCTCACGCGCCAGGTCGGGAATGCGGAGGGGAGTCGCCGCCCGCCAGACACGGCCGGGCAGCCCAACACCAAGAGCGAGCGAGAGGCCACGGGTGGCCGCGTCGAACTCAGGCGTCCTGATGCCCGGAGCGTGCCAGACGGCGGCGCAGCGCAGCGCCTCCGTGGCCTCGCCTTCCCCCCTCGCCACCAGCCAGAGCGCCCCCAACTCCAAGCCCAGCGCCTCGCCAATGGTCCGCAAGATGCTCTCAGCCGCCTCCTCGATGCTCACGGATTCGGCGAGCGTGCGCGTCACCGCGTACTGCACCTGAAGCCGGTGCTCGGCATCTTTTTGCTCCGTGATGTCATGGAACGCGAGCACCGCCCCCGTAATCCGTCCATCAGTCAGCACGGGCGCCGAGACGTACGCGATGGGCAGCGTCGAGCCATCTTTGCGGACGAAGACATCATCGTCGCAGCGCACCATCTTGCCGGAGTGGAGGACGGCCAGCAGCGGACACGTCTCAATGGGGAAGGCCGTGCCGTCGGCGTGGCGAAAGTGGATGGCGGCATGCATCTCCTTGCCCAGCAGCTCCGCCTCGGTCCAGCCGAGCATGCGCTCAGCAGCCGGATTCAGAAAAGTGACGCGGCCCGCGATATCAAGGGCATAGACGCCCTCGCCCAGGCTGTTGGTAATGGCGCGGGTGAAGTCGAGTTGGCGGCGCAGTTGCTTGAGCGTCTGCCGCTGTTCGTTGGCGACGCGCTCTGGCGCGAGCGGCTCGCCGCTCGCGCCAGAGCGCGGCGCCTCCGCGCGGAGAGGCACGCGCGCCGACGCGGCTCCCTGAAGGGACGGGCGTCCTTCTCCTGGCTCCTCACCTGTCTTGTCGTACTCGCTCTTCATGTGCCCTTCTTCGGGCACCTACCAGGAATATGGGAGGTGCATGACCGCTCTGGCGTGGCGTCACGTCCGCGGGAAATGATGTGCGCATGGAGTGTGCCGGGCTTCTGACCGTGGCCCACCGTGCGGCACCCGGACCGGTGGTGGTGCTCTCTCCCACCGCCCGCCACCCTCAGCCGACGAGCATCAACTCGCGCTGAACCGAGGAGATGAACCGCGCGCCCCCCGCCGTGACCAGCACCTCATCCTCCAGCCCGATATAGCCGCGCTCGGTCGGTGTGCCCAGCTCCAACGTGTAGACCGAATCCGGCTCGATGGCGCGTTCGGGCGTCTCGCCATAGCGCGGCCAGCGTGGGCCGATCAGTGGGCCACCATCGTGGGTGGCCAGGCCCACACTGTGCCCCAGGGCGTGCTTATATTCGGGGTAGCCCGCCCCTGTGAGATGCGCGCGCGCGGCGGCATCCACTTGCCAACCGGGTACGCCCGCATGTAGCACGTTCCGTGCCGTCTCGATAGCGGTGACACATGCATGGAACGCTTGGCGCACACCCTCCGGCGGCTCCGGGTCACGCTCACTCCGCAGATACCACATCCGCTGGAGATCCGCGCGGTAGCCCTCATACGCCACACCAAAATCCAGGTGAACGAGATCCCCCTCACGCATGACCAGGTCGCTGGGGCCAGCGTGGCCCGCTTCCGAGGCGGCGCCAGCGTTAACCATCGGGCAGAGCTCCCACTCCCAAGAGGTCACCAGCCCGCGGCGCTTCACCTCGTCATGCACATGCTCGGCCACCTCACGCTCCGTGCGCCCGGGCCGCAGAAAGGCGCCGACCTGCGCGTAGATCTCTTCGGTGAGCGCAATGGCGCGCCGCATCCGCGCCAGTTCCGTGGCGGTCTTGCGGCTGCGCAGCGGGCCGACAATCGGCGCGGCGGAGACGAGCCGCTGGCGGTACGGCGTGCGCTTGAGACCATCCATCAACTGAAGGTACATGCCATACGTCAAGCCATCAGAGGCGACATCGCCCAGCGAATAGTTGAGCGCGATGCTGCGCGGATCGAGCTGGCGGATCGTCTGGCGCAACAGCGGCATAATGCCTTCGTCGTAGGTCAGCACCGTCTCATAGAGACCCAGTTGGCGCACCGATCCCCCATCTGGCCCACCAACGATGGCGATGCGACGCCCCGCGCGCGTGACCAGAAAGGCACTCTGCCAGGTCACGTCCTGCCCAAGGATCAGCTTCAGGGCGGGGTCAGGCGTTTCAGACGTCTCGCGCGCAAACGTCAGCCAGCAATCAATATCGTGCTCGTCGAGAATACCGATGGCCTGTTCAAGCTTTTCACGCTGGATTGCGGTCTCCATGCTGGCAAGACTCCCTCTGTCTTAGGTGTGCTCTGGCTCACGCCGGTTTGGCCGCATCCGTGCGCTTGCGCCATCCTCATCTCTTCTATTGTAAGCACCCGCGCCCGCGACCGACAATCGCCGCACCTTCGCCCCTACTGAAAATAGGCGCGCGGTCGGGCAGCCGTCCGCCCACGCCGCGGCGCGGCGCGGGCATCGGTGGACGCGGGAGCCTCGTCTCCCCCATAATAGCAGCGGAGCCGACCACAGGTCGGCGCATCTCAAGGGGGATGGCGAGCGATGAGCGAAGGCGAGACATGGCACGACGTGCGCGGGACGCCGGACGATCCCAACGCGCTCCGCGGACGCCGGGTGCTGGTGATGGGGCTGGGGCTGCTGGGTGGGGGTGTCGCGGCGGCACGCTACGCCGCCCAGCATGGCGCCGAGGTCACCGCCACCGATCTGCGCGATGAGACGGTGCTCGCGCCCAGCGTCGCCAAGCTAGCGGGGCTGCCCATTCGCTATGTGCTGGGCCACCACGAGATGGCCGATTTCACGCGAGCGGATGTCGTCGTGCGCAATCCAGGAGTGCGCCGTGGCTCGCCCTATCTCGCGGCGGCGCGGGCGGCGGGCGCGCGCGTCGAGATGGAGATCGCGTGGTTCTTTCGCGCCTGCCACGGCAAGATCGCTGGCGTGACGGGCACGCGCGGCAAGAGCACCACCACGACGCTCCTCCATGCCATCCTCGCCAAAGCCGGCCTGCGTCCCCTGCTCGGCGGCAACCTGGGGGGTATCGAGACGCTCTCGCTGTTGCCGCACATCGGGCC
>JADMIN010001038.1 GCA_015478575.1 Ktedonobacterales bacterium
CTTGTGGATGCGCCGGACCTTGTGGATGCGCCGGACCTTGTGGATGCGCCGGACCTTGTGGATGCGCCGGACCGCTATGTGCGCGTCGAGTTCACGCTGGATGATGGCCGTCGCCTGCTCTATACTGACCCACGCAAGTTTGGGCGGCTGGCCCTCGTCGCTGACGCGGACCTCCCTGCCTTCTTCGCACGGCTCGGCCCGGAGCCGCTCGATGCCGCCTTCACCCCCGCCGCGCTGGCGGAACGGTTGGGCGGGCGTGGTCGCCCGATCAAGGCGCTGTTGCTCGATCAGGCTGTGCTCGCTGGGTTGGGAAATATCTACGCTGACGAGGCGCTCTTCCGTGCGCGTCTCCACCCGCTGCGATCGGGTGCGCTCCTCACCAGTGCCGAAGTGGCGGCACTCCACGCTGGCATCCAGACGGCGTTGCTCACGGGCATCGAGCACGGTGGCACGACCTTTGGACGGCACCGTGATGTTTACAACGAGGTGGGGCGCAATCTGGAGCACGTCGCCGTCTATCGCCGGACAGGCCAGCCCTGCCCGCGCTGCGGCACACCCATCGAGCGCATCACTGTCACGCAGCGGGGGACGCACTTCTGCCCGCACTGCCAGCCAGTGACGCCAGGCGTGCCCTCGCCTGGCAGATCCCCGGCTGACAGACCATCACCTGGCGCGCGCCCATGAGGATGTGGACAGCGCGTGGCACATCTGGCGTTCTCAGCCGCCTGGCGTCGGCGTCGTGCCCGACTTCGGCGTGGGCGTGGGGGTCGCGGTGGGGTTAGGCGTGAAGAACGTTTCGGCGGTATAGGTTTGGCCGTTATAGGTGACGGTCACATCAACGGTCACCGGCCGACCGGATTGGGCATCATCAATCGTGAAGGGAATAGCGGCCAGCCCATCCTTGTCGGTCGTGCCGGAATAGGATTTGTTGATTGGATCGAGCACGCTCAGCGTCACCGAGAGGCTCGAAGATGGCGGCGTGCTAGGACCGGTCATGCTGGGTGGCTGGACGCGGCAGAAGACGTAGATGGTGAGGGTATCTTTGTTGTTGGG
>JADMIN010001039.1 GCA_015478575.1 Ktedonobacterales bacterium
GGTCACCGGTGTGTGGATCGCCGCGCTCTACGTGACGTTTTCCTTCGCGGTGTCCAAATCCGTGCCGTTTACCTACGCGGCGATACCCGCGGTGGGGTTCGCGGTCTGGCGTCTGGCGGAGCGCGGTCTGGCGGCGCGCTCATTTGTGCTGCGCGTGGCGACGCTTGGGCTATTCGTCGCGACCGCCGCCGCGACGCTCCTCTTCTCCGCCGCGCTGGCACCCTATCAGGCGCATTACCAATGGCTGAAGCTGGAGAGCTTCGCTGGCCCGATCTCGCAGTCACTACTCTATCGCCTGGCACCCTACCTCTATGTCTTGGGGGCGACGCTGGTGGCGACAGGACTCTGCGCGCTGGGACTCTGGTATGCGCGGCGGTGTGGACCGCGATCGTGGGTGGTAGAACGAAGGGTGATGGGTGCCGTGCTGGGTGTGAGCGTGCTCGCGCTTGGCTTCTACTGGCTCAACTTTGATATCCCAGCGATTGCCCAGGGGCCACTGCCGCAGGGTCCGTGGCCGCTGCTGGGCCAAGCCGTGATGCGTGAGACACCCGCCAACGCCACGCTCATCACGCTGAAGTCGCAGGATCTTGGGGGCTATACCTTGGATGTCATGTTCTGGGCGCATCGCGATATCTATCCCGAGCCAAGTCTAGACCCCACCACGGTCTGCGCGCTCTCACGGCAAGCGGCCGCGGCAGGCTCGCCACTCTATGTCTTGACCACGGGTACGTTTCCTGGGCGGCTGATGACGACGTTCAGCGCGGGCCACGCGCGTCTCTATCGGCCCATTTGCCCGGTAGGGGCATAATGTTGTCTTGTTGACGTACGTTGGAGATCCCTCCACCTGGATGTCATATATTACTCTGAGATGTGGATTGCGTCATATCTGTAGGTGTGGTCACCTAGGCGCGGTTACATTTCGGTCCGCCTTGATGCATGCGAGCCTGGCCGAGTATGTGTACGTGATCAAAAGATGGGAAGCGTGGATGCCGGAGAATACCGAGAAGCGGGTGGTGATTTTGGGAGCTGGTCCGGCGGGATTGACCGCTGGAT
>JADMIN010001040.1 GCA_015478575.1 Ktedonobacterales bacterium
CTACCAGGGCCGCGGCTACCAGGGCCGCGGCTACCAGGGCCGCGGCTACCAGGGCTGTGGGTCGCCCAGCGCCTGTAATCCCTCAAGCGCGATGCCCATCGCCTCGGTTGTCACCCAGTCATCGAAGCCACCACCACGCAACTTTAAGACCTGCCAGTCAGATGACTGATTATACAGATAGCCATGCCCTGGCGCATAGTACGCCTGATGGGTCGCGAGCTGGAGCAGCGTGTCCTGCATCGCCTGATAGCGGTTGTTGGTCAGCGTATTCGCCACACGAAACACCTCCAGCATTTGGAGTTGGCGCCCGCTCTCCTTGGCGTTGGAATAGAGGGTTGGCGTGCCTGGCGCACGGATGCTGGTGCCAGGGAAGGTGATGGCGGCGAAGTACCCCTGGTTCTTCGTATCCCAGATGCCCAGTTGATTTTGGTCACTGGTCAGCGGATCGAGCAGATCGGTCGCCTTGCGCAGGAAGGATGGGTCTTGGGTCGCCATGTAGGTATGCAGCAGCGAGAGGACCATCAGACTCGTCTCGCCGATGCGGACAGCGCCACCTTCTAGCTTAGTATGGCCATACATCCCACGATAGATCGTGGGGTTGGGGTTGGCCGCGCCGTTGGGCAGTTGCAAGTCGTCAACGAGCGCGGGGAAGGTGTGGTAGCTTGGAATATAGGCGTGGTCATAGATGAACTGAACGGCAGCGCGCCCGTCACTGATCCATTTGGGTTGGTTGAACGTCGTGCCCGCTTGGATGAGCGCGTCCCCTACCTCCAGCGAGAGATCCACGCGCGCGAAGCCATTAGGATGCGCGGAGGTGATATCGTAGACGCCGCCGGTGGCGGCCTGAAAAAGCTGTGAATCGTAGTACGTGGCGAGCGTCTCCGCGGCCTGCTGGAAGAAGCTATCCTTGGAGAGGCGGTAAATACCCATGAACTCGTCGTAGACCCAGCCGCGCCGGTCGGCGGGATGGCTATAGTCCATCTTCACGATGGCGGTGTAGCGCGCAAGCTCGCTATCATAGCGCGTGTCGCTGGGGTGCAGGCTCTTATAGGT
>JADMIN010001041.1 GCA_015478575.1 Ktedonobacterales bacterium
GACTTCGAGGCAGGGCGTGATGGGGTTCACGGTGTCCGTGGGCACGAGCACATAGTTCGCGGGGTTCAGCCCGTCGCCCGTCGTGCCGATGAGCACGCCATCGGCGGCGCAAGGCACCTGCTGCTCTGGAATGGGCACGCCGTCACTGCCGGTGCCGATGTAGTAGGCCAGGACGCGCACCACGGCGACGCGGGCGTAGGCCACCGGCCGGGATGGAACGGTGGTAGGAGCCGCGCCCACCACGGACGCGCCGTGGGCCGGCGGCGAGACCGCGGCCAGCGCCAGGGCGAGGACGCTGACCACCACCATGCCCAACACGCCGCCGCGCCGGTATCCCTGCCTCGAAGCCATGCCCCGCTCCTCCCCTACCGGCCACTGTGCGTGCCGTTCTCCGCGCTCATGTCCCACCTGCGATGCGCTCATGCCGTCTGTGACCGTCGCTCGTGCGCCTTGCGTGCGAGGGCGCCCCTCCCAGGCGCATCCCTGGTGCCCCTTTATGATGCACTCACATGGCGTCTGGGCGCAAGCCCCAGGGGAGCGCTGGCCATTCACCAGCCACGGCGCGCCATCGCGACGCATGCGCCATCGCGACGCATGCGCACTCCTGATAACGCGCGAGCGCGAGCGCGAGCGCGCCCGCTCCGGCACGCACACCGGCAGGTGAGCGGAGGCATCCCGGCCATAGAGTAGAAAAGGGGATCCATGCGTAACGGCTCAGGAAGGGATTGCCCTGTCTGTTGGCGTACCAGCCATGACGGATCAGAAGCAAATCGCTCAGATCTACCAGTTCTACCACCCGCACCGCGAGCGCTTCCTCGAGCATTACCACAAGCGACCTATGAGCACAGGTAGCGCGTCATTAGCCGATCCGCTAGTCTATCCTGCCACTCGCCCGTCATTTCTGCTGGCCGTAGGTTCGTAACTACTCCTCGTACAACCACTGCTTCTTTCGCTGCCTAGCGAGTTCATGCGCGTGGGCTTCCTCAACGCTCACACCCCACCCGATTCCCGCCAGATATCCACAGGCGCGGACACTTATCCACAGGGTTATCC
>JADMIN010001042.1 GCA_015478575.1 Ktedonobacterales bacterium
CCCGCACACCTGGCTCCCGCACACCTGGCTCCCGCACACCTGGCTCCCGCACACCCGGCTCATGGCCCACGTCGGGCCGGACAGGCCGCGCGTCGGAATACCACTCACAGTATTGGGTACACGTCACAGTATATGCATGGCCCCCGCGCCGCCGCAATCGAGCGTACGGCCGCGTGCGCCGAACGAGTACTCAGTCCAGATCGCTGTGCGCATGGAAGCCTCACCCCCGCCCGCCGGGTGCGCCGGCTGGCACCCCCTCTCCACTCCAGCGGAGAGGGGGCAGGGGGTGAGGTGGATCGCACCTGGCCCATACCGAATCCACGTGGACTGACTATTACAGGGGACCCGCCTGCGCCTGCTCACCACCGCGCGTGGCTGGCCGCCGGAAGATATAGTAGGCCGACTTCGGGCTGAGCGGCTGTACGCCGGTCAACTCCCACCCATCGCGGCCCAGATCGTCGAGAAACCGGCGCACGAAGGCCGTGCGGCGCTCATCGCCGATCAGCGTTTCGCGCCCTTCGACCGAAATGCGACCGCGGTAGTCTACATACGCTACGCGGTATTCCCATGTCTGCATGCGTGCACCTCCCGCGGCGGGTTGCCGGCGACCGGCGGCGACCACACGCGGTCAGGTGGCGCCGCGCTCGCGGCCACCGCCACAACCGCCACATCCGCCATATCCGCCATACCCGTAGGCCAGTCCGCCACGACTGACTACACCCTAGTACGAGCGGTGGACGCGCAGGTTCCCGGTCACCGGCTGCGCGGTTGCCTCCGCGCCGATGCAGCGAGCGATGATAGCGCCCAATTCGTCCAGATCGAAGGGCTTGCTCAGGTACGCCTGGATCGGCAGGTCCGCCACCGCGCCCTGGTTGACCGACGCGCTCATGACGGCGATGGGCAACGTGTCGGCGTAGACCTGGCGCACGCGCCGGATGAGCTCGCGGCCGCTCATGCCGGGCATCAGCAGGTCCGTTACGAGCAGCGCGGGCCGTACCTCGCACAGATGCGCGAGGGCGCGCGAGCCGCTAACGAATGGCACCGGCTCGTAGC
>JADMIN010001043.1 GCA_015478575.1 Ktedonobacterales bacterium
GCCACGGAGTGGTTGGAGGAATACGTGAAGTCCAGCACAGCGCGCGCCACCCTGCTGTTGGTGAGCCACGACCGCTCCTTCCTGGACGCGGTGGCGCAGCGCGTGTTTGAGGTGCGCGGCGGCAAGGTGGAGGCATTTGTGGGCAACTATTCGGCCTACAGCGTCGAGCGTGACCGACGCGACGAGGCGCTGCACGTGCTCGCCGAACGCCAGCGTGAGGAGCGGGAGCGGGTAGAGGCGTACATCCACCGGTATAAGGCGGGCAACCGCGCGACGATGGCCAAGAGCCGCGAGAAGCGCCTGGCGCGTCTGGAGGCGGCGCAGGTGGCGAGCCCGCGACCGCCGCGGACGGTGCAACTGGCGCTGCCTGCCTGCCCGCCCAGCGGGCGTGAGGTGGTGACCCTCCGTGATGTGACGAAGGCGTACGGCGAGCGGGTGGTGCTGGCGGACGTGAGCCTGACCATCGAGCGGGGTGAGCGAGTGGCGCTCCTTGGGCCGAACGGGGCTGGCAAGTCCTCCCTGCTGCGGCTGATCGCGCGGACCGATACGCCCACACGGGGCAGCGCCACGCACGGCATGGGCGTGCGAGCCGCGTACTTCGCCCAGGACGAGGCAGATCAACTCATGAACCCGGCGCACAGCGTGTTCGAGGAGGTGTACTCGGCCGCGCCCGTCGCCTGGGACACCCAATCCGTGCGCGACCTGCTGGGCCGCTTCCTCTTCTCCGGCGATGAGCAGCTCAAGCCGGTCCGGGCGCTCTCGGGCGGCGAGCGCAGCCGGGTGGCGCTGGCCAAGCTGCTGCTGCGGCCGAGCAACTTGCTGCTGCTGGACGAACCCACCAACCACCTGGACATCGCTACCCGCGACCGGCTGGAAGAGACGCTGGCCGGCTATCCGGGTACGTTGCTGTTCGTGACTCACGATCGCTACCTGGTGGACCGGCTGGCCACCCGAGTGGTGGAGGTAGGGGAGGGTACCATCCGCGTCTACGAGGGCGGCTATGCCGAGTACCGGCGCGCCCGCGCCGCGGAGCAGCAGCACGGGGCGCTGCAG
>JADMIN010001044.1 GCA_015478575.1 Ktedonobacterales bacterium
GTATACAGCGGATGCATGCGGGCGGCCTAGGGTGATCCGCAAGAATTTGACCTATTTGGCGCAACCCGTTATCATCTTATCCATAAGGGATTGTTCCATGGCGAAAGGATACAACCGATGTCAAATCCGCCCATCTGGCCCGATGATGACGAGCGCCGCCGGGCAACCCCACCAGGCGCCGGAAGCTGGGGACCGCCACCCCCACCGCAACGGCCCGCGCGCGACTATCCGCCGCCCGCCGAGCCATTTTATCCGCCGGCGGGACCGCGCTATCCGGAACCAAATTACCCGACGGAGCCGCAGCGCCATCCCACCGGCCAGCCCGCGTATGGCGGATATCCCGGCCAGGGGTACGCGCCCCAGCAGTATCCGCCGCAAGGCTACGCGCCGCGCCAGCCGATGTATGCGCAACCCGCGCCGCAGCCTGAACGGGGGCATGAACACCTTCAGCGCCACCGGTTCGGCTGGAGCCTGCCGGTGGAACACCTCGTACTGGCGGCGGGCATCGTAGCCATGTTCCTCGCGCTGACGCAGCCCTGGGGCGTGGACGCCACGGGCCGCCCGATCCTCCTCAGCGACCTGTCATATCAGGTGGCCTACTACACCATCGGCGCGCTGACCGTACTGAGCGGCCTGCTCGTGCTGCTGAACCGCCGCATGGGCTGCCTGGCCTTCGCTGGCTGCCTGGCGCTGTTTGTGATCCCGCTGCTGGTGGCGGCGAGCATCGGCGGCTTCGAGATTCTGACATCGCTGCGCGTCATCCCGCAGCTCACGCCGGATGCTGTGAAAGCGACCAATCGCGGCTTCTTCCTCTGGTGGGGCGGCCTGGCGGTGATGGTCGTGGGCCTGCTCTTCGAGATCATCACCCACCGCCGCAAGGGAATCATCGGGATTTAGGATGCTCGGCGACTGAATCCGCTGGGTTGCGATCACGAGGACGGCCTGCGCACCCCTTTGTCCAGACCCCTGCGCAGGCAGGGGTGGTGATCGCAGAAGCGGGTTTAGCCGCCCCATTGCAAGGAATGATGGTCGCCTCCGTCTGCCTCATCAC
>JADMIN010001045.1 GCA_015478575.1 Ktedonobacterales bacterium
GGCCGGTTCGGCACCATCGCTGGGAGTGTATGCCGTGCGGGTGGGACGTGGCTGCGACCTTTGTCTCAGTGGGCGGGACAGCGAGAGGCGACCTCCACGCCTCGACTGAGAGCGGGCCGTGGAGTCAGCGCGCGTCGGTCTGAGGGCTGAGGGCGCGCTGATCCATCGGCCAGCGCTGGAGCACGCCACCGCCGCCGTTGGGCCGCTGCCGGCGTGGGTCCACCCGCGGGCGGCACCTCGGCGCGCAGTTACCCTGTGAACCCCGGCCGGTGGAGCGTGAGCGGGCAGCGCGGTCAGGTGCGCACCCGCGGGCGGGGGCAGGAGTTCGTGCTGGACCGCGACCACGCCCCAGAGGCGCACGACTGGCTGGCACACCTCCACGGCTCTGGCGAGTAGTCAGTCCAGATGGGTCTTGCCAGGGGCAGCGTGCTCCACGGCGCCGCAGACGGGGCGCGTGGTCCGCTGCACCGTTGCCTACCGCTGTGCCGCGCCGCGCAGCGCCAGCCAGATGGCGAGCAGCAGCGCCTGGTCGTCTGGGGTAGCGTCCCGAAAGCAGACGGCAAGCGCACCGGACCAATGCGGATACTCGCGGAGCAGGCGCGGATCACTTCGATCCAGCCACACGTCGCCACGCAGGGCCTGGCGGAGGGTGTCGCGGGCCTGGAGCAGTTCGAAGTCGTCGGCGCACGCGACCACGGCCTCCCAAGGGCAGGATCGCGCCCATGCGCTCACTTCGCGCAGCAGTGGGGGGAGGATCGGCGCAAGGTCGTGGTCGAGGTTGGCGCGCCGCCGGGAAGAGCCGGCCCGTCTCTGGGTTGGCCTGGATGTCGCCGAGCGAGAGGATGCCGAGTTCCAGGCGTGGTGCTATCTTCGTATTCGACGGCGCGGGACAGGCACATCGGCTCCCATCCCGCGCCGCCGGTCAGGCGATGACGATGACGAGCTTGCCCAACGTCCCGGCCGCGAAGTCGGTGAGCGCGGCGGGCGCCTCCTCGAGCGGATAGGTCCGCTGGATGGTGACGCGGGTGCGCCCCTCCGCCTGGTTCGCGG
>JADMIN010001046.1 GCA_015478575.1 Ktedonobacterales bacterium
GGGGAATGATAGAGTGAACCATATGCGGCCGCTTTGATGCGGGAGGAGCGCAGGGGCGAGAGGAGCCAGGGCTGTGGATGGGGAACTGAGGGCATGGTGCGAGCGCGAGGGGTTGATGCGTTACGCCGCCATTGGCGACGAGGGCGGTGAAGCCATCGAGCTGGTGCGCGGGCCACTGGTAGCACTCGGCCCTGGCGACGGCGACTTCGTCGAGGCATCGCATCCCGCCGCGGTGGGGTATCCCGGCAAGCCGCTGGCCACTATGACGCTCGACGACTATAATCGCTTCATCTGCTGCTGGCTGGAGGCCGCCGTAGCCGCGGGCGACGCGCGCTGCATCCAGTGCGGTCGGCTGATTCTGGCGGGCGATGATCTGCCCGATCCTGAGACCTGGGATGCCATCTTTGTCGAGAAAGAACTCGTCGGCTGGATGATCGTGCATTTCGACTGTAAGAAGAAGCTCGCTAAGAAGCTCAAAGGGCTGCACCCTTTTGACCTGGCACCACGCGAGGCTCCGCGCTATGACCTCTCGCACGTGGAGCCGCCTGCTGAGGAGGTTGCGACCGATGCCGCGGAACACGGATGATCAGGCGCCGGTCGCCGCTGGCGACGAGGCGCGCCAGCCGCTGGAGAAGGGTGAGGTTGCCGCTCTGCTCGAGGAGGTGGCCAACCTGTTGGAGCTGGATGGTGGCAATCCGTTTGAGGTGCGCGCCTACCAGAATGCGGCGCGGGCCATTGGCATGCTCGAAGGCGACCTGAGCGAGCTGGTGCGCGACGGCGGCATTGCGCGGGTTCCGAGTCTGGGCAAGACGTTGGTGGCCCGCGTCACCGAGCTGGTGAACACTGGCCATCTCGCGCTCTACGATGAGTTGGCGGCCCGCGTCCCGCCTGGCTTGCGCCAGATGCTGCGTATCTCTGGCCTAGGCGCCAAGCGGGTGCGCCTGCTCACGCAGACGCTGGGCATCACGACGCTGGGTGAGCTACGCGCGGCGGCGGAGGGCGGCCTGATCGCCACGGTTCCCGGCTTTGGCGCCAAGAGACAGGAGAAT
>JADMIN010000269.1 GCA_015478575.1 Ktedonobacterales bacterium
GGGGACTAGTGCCCATCATCAGTGGAAGGGCGTCTGCCTATGCTCCACATCACCAACGGCGACGCCGTAAGCGACCGGTTTCCCGCGATGCGTCTGCCAGGCGAAATGATTGCCTGGCGCGATGTATTACATGAAGGGCCAGTGCCCGCCGGCTTGACCCTGGACGCGCTGCGCCCTGTGCGTGCCGTCTTTCTCGCCGATATGGGCTGGGCTGAATATAGCGAGGTATACGCCACTTTCACGGCGCGGGATGCTACGCTCGCCCATGCCAGCGACCACGAGGAGGTGGTGTTGTGGTTCGAGCACGACCTCTATGACCAACTCCAACTCCTCCAAATTCTAGATGCGCTCGCAGGGCAGGAGATAGCCGCGACGCGGCTCAGCCTCATCTGTATCACCTCTTTTCCTGGCATCGTGCCTTTTCTCGGCCTCGGCCAGATCCCGACGCCCGCACTGGCCGCGCTCTTCCCCATGCGCCAGGCCATTAGTTCCGCGGCACTGGCGCTCGCGCGCGCCGCTTGGGCCGCGTTCCGCGCGCCCGATCCGATCGCCATCGAGACGCTGCTGCTAGGGGATACACGCGCCTTGCCATTTCTAGCCGCGGCACTGCGTCGGCACCTCGAGCAGTTCCCCGCGGTCAACGGCGGGCTTGCTCGCACAGAGCGCCAGATTCTAGAGGTCATCGCCGCTGGAGCCACGACACCGCCAGAAATTCTGCGCGCCGAGCGGGAGCGCGACTCCTGCCTCTTTCAGGGGGATGCTGGCCTATGGACCTCCATCCATGCGCTCTCGGCGACCCCCACGCCGCTGGTGATCCGCCAGAGTGGCGGCGCCTTTGCCCTCCCTGGAGAGTGCGAGAACCAGCAGACGTTCCATGCCCAGCGCCTCACGCTGACCGAACTGGGGCGGCAACTGTTGGCCCGCCAAGCCGATTGGGTGCGCCTGCGGGGCATCAACCGCTGGCTGGGCGGCGTGCATCTCGCTGGGTGTGAGGCCCGCTGGCGTTGGGATGAGGCGGCGAGTCGGCTCGTGCGCCGGGAGAGCGCCGGGCAGGCTGCGGGATGAGCGGCCTAGAGCCGCTACCACGGCACCATGGCTGCCAATGCGCTCGACGCTTCCCAAGCACACCGGCGATTGCCCTTGAATATGGCGAGATGGTACGTTATGCTACGAAGCGATACGGTTGGTCTGTCTCGTAGCCTGGGAAGCTGCTTGTGTACCTATGAGAGGGGCAGCGAACTGTGTTGATGTGCCAGAAGCCGGCCATCAGGCGCGAATACCTATGCGCTGGAGCAGCGGGTGCTGGAGCAACGCCGCTGGCTCGTGACGCGGCAAACGGCACCTAAGCGCCTTTCCAGCGCCTCAAGCTAGCCGTGATGCGCGCTCCCAACCACACCAAGATGTCCCTTGATAAGAGAAGTGAGCAGAATTCATGCGCTATACCAGCGATGAGCAGCGCCGCGATGCGTTCCGCGGTTGGCTCCAAGCGGAACTGCGGCGGCTGGACTTCTATCAGCGCCGTGGTAGCCGCTATCTGGTTAGCGAGTTCGCGCGCTATGCCAAGCAGCTCGACGCCCGTGTGGAGGAGGTCAGTCTGGGGCGCTACCTGCGTGAGAAAGATCCTGTCTTGCCCACGCCTGAGAGCTGTCGCGAGCTGGCCCGCGCGCTCGGCCGCCATTCTGTTGAGGTGCTGATGCGGGCGGGGTATCTCACGCCGGAGGATTTCTATTATCTGCCCAATGGCGTGCTCAGCACGGAAGAGCTTCGCCGCCACCAAGAAGAGATTGATGGCTACACCTACCTGCCTGCTGCCATTCGCGAGCTCCTCAAGGCCGCGCTCGAACACCAACCGCGCGTGCCGCACAGAGCCACAGCCGACGTGGTGGCGCCCAGTCAAGAAGTCGGTGCCCATCCCCTGGAGCCGACCGCCGAAGAGGCCACGCCGAACGAGTGGCTCCCCACCAGCGTCACTAGTTCCGTGGCCAGTCGTTCCATACGACGCGCGGGCGAGCGCTCGCAGTGAGCACGATGCTCTCAGGCGAGGCACGACCTCCCGAAGCGGTAGATCACCGCCGGTGCGCGCAGACTTCTCTACGCAAGCACGCGCCCAGTTCCAGCGGCCCGCGCCCGACTGTGCCCGCGTGATCGGGCAGGCATCCAGTTATGCTGAAGCGTTGACTTTCAGCCGCGGCGGGGATACAATGTTGGGGAGGTCGTGCTAAGTGGGGAGTCCGGGCTGCCCTGTACCCGAAACGCTCGGTATGCGGGACTGAATTCCTGCCCGAGGTCGTGTATCGGCCTGTTTCAGGGGCTTGAAGGTTATGAGGGCTTGGTCCCCGCGCGGCAGATGTCTGCGAACCCCGTCAGGTCCGGAAGGAAGCAGCGGTAAGTGGACCTCTCTGGGTGCCGCGGGATCGCCGGGTCTGAGCTGGAGAGTGCTCTGGGCTGGCTGCTGCTGATCAACGGTGGGTGCACGACCGTCTTCTTTCCGCCGCGCACTGGGTGCGCGGCGCCTCCTCCGCGTAGCGTGGATATGTGCCTCATCTGACGACCGCGACTCGCGCTGTCCGTGCCTCGTCTAAGCGTGTATAGAAGGCGCTGGCGCGTGGATCGCTCTAGTGCTGTGGATCGCTCTCGTACGCAGGTAGGCACCGCGCAAGTTGAGCGGGTTCAGTGGGGCGAAGCATGACATCCCATTCTCTCTATCGCAAGTGGCGCTCGCAGACCTTCTCCGATCTCATCGGTCAGGAGGCGGTCACGCGCACCCTGCTCAACGCCGTGCGCGATGGGCGACTCGCCCATGCGTATCTCTTCTGCGGCCCGCGTGGCACTGGCAAGACTAGTAGCGCACGCCTACTTGCTAAGGCGGTCAACTGCGCCAATCCGCAAGATGGCGAGCCATGCAATACGTGTGTCTCCTGCCGGGAGATCACCGCCGGCCACTCTCCCGACGTGATCGAGATTGACGCCGCCTCCAATAACAGCGTGGACAACATCCGCGACCTGCGCGAGAACGTGGGCCTGATGGGCAGCGGTGGCCGCTACAAGGTGTATGTGATTGACGAAGCGCATATGCTCTCCACCGCCGCCTTCAACGCGCTGCTCAAGACGCTGGAAGAACCACCGCCGCATGTGATCTTTGTCCTCGCCACCACTGAGGCGCATAAGGTGCTATCCACTATTGTCTCGCGCTGCCAGCGCTTCGACTTCCGCCGCTTCAGCGCGCGCGATATCGTCGCGCGCCTGCGTTATGTGGCCCAGGGCGAGGAGGTCGAGCTTGATCCCGCCGCGGCGGATCTGCTGGCCCGAGCTGCTCAAGGCGGCATGCGCGATGCCCTGAGCCTGCTGGATCAGGCGGTGGCTTTCTGCGGCTCGCATGTGGATGGGGAACGCGCGCGCATCATGCTTGGCCTGGCCGATCCCGCTGCCATCCGCGCCCTTATAGAGCACGTGGCGGAGCAGCGCTCAGCGGAAGGTTTACACCAGATTCATGTCCTCATCGAGACAGGCGCTGACCTGCGTCAGGCACAGCAGCAACTTGCAGAGGAGTGGCGTGCGCTGCTGCTGGCCCGCGCGGGCGCGGATGTGGCGGCGGTGATGGATCGTACCGAGGAGGAGGCCCGCGAGATCGCCGCGCTTGCCAGTCGCTTCTCGCTGGAGGAACTGATGGCGTGTGCTCGCCTCTTCGCGCGCATCGAGACGCCCGCGCGTGGCTTACCCGTGCCGCAGCTCGCGTTGGAGTTGATGTTCCTCGAATGTGTCAGCATCCGCCGCCACAGCGGCGCGCCCACTGCCATACAGCCCGTTGTGATACAGCAGCCCGCCGCGCCGCTGTCCGGTGCCACGCCCGCCACGTTCCCCACAGGCTCCATGTCGTCCGTGCCTGTCGTATCATCCGCCGCGCCCGCGCCGCCTCATCCCACCACGCCGCCACTCTCCCCAGCCTCTCTGAGGTCAGTGGACGAAGTTGAGGAACTAGATCTCGATGCTATCGAGCGTGGCGAGACACCTACCACGCTGCCATCACCGCGGGCGCTCGCCCCCAGGGACGAAAGGGAACTGTGGCGAAGCGATGAGGCGCCCGCACCGTCACCCGACCCGCGAGTTGCTGAAGCGGTGGAGGCTGGCTCGCCCGTTCCCACCTCCGCCGATGACGCGGACTGGTTGAGCGCGGTGCTGCGCGAGTGGGGGATGATCCGCAAAGTCTGTCGCCAGAAAGGGCCGAAGATCGCGGCGCTGCTCAATGATGCGCATCCGGTGCTGCTGGAGGCGGGCACCCCACCAGTGATTGTGTTGCAGGCGAACCACCAATTTCATCTGGAGCAGTTGCGTGAGCCAGCCGCGCGCGAGGTGATCGAATGGGCGATCGCGCAGGTGCTGGAGGCGCCGCTGCGCGTGCGCTTCGTGCGCGTCGGCGCGGCGAATAGCCGCGGCCAGACGCCCGTCACCGCGGCGCCGTCCACCACGGCGGCCCCTCGGAGCATGCGGTCTTCCGCTCCAGTCATGCCTTCGGCGCCTGTCTCGCCGCGGCCGAACCCGGCCACGGGCAACGGTCACACACCCAGCGCAGCCACCGAAAGCAGTCATCGCGCACGCGACGCGCGGCCACCCGGCGGCGTGCCAGCAGCCACCGACCAACTGCCCACCGCGCCTGGCGCGCTGGAGGACGAGGTGCGGGCCGACCCGATTATCCAGGAGATCATGCGCACCGGCGGAGTTGAACTGGCCGAGGTGCGCCCGCTGGATGCCGACGAATCTGAGTAGCACCCCACCCGGTAGCTCTTGCCACGACCGCAGTGGTGAAAAGGTATCTAAGGGACTGTCTTGAAAGCCGCCAAAACGTGGTAGACTGGAGGGATGAAAGCACTT
>JADMIN010000270.1 GCA_015478575.1 Ktedonobacterales bacterium
GGCCACTGGTCTCTGGCGCAACCGCCGGAGCGGGCGCCGCGTGAGTTTCGCTGGCTGGCGCTCGCGGCGGTCGCCGTCGGCTATGTCTGGCTGCTGATCTGGCTCATCACGCTGCTCACGGGCCTGCGTTAAGGGGCACGCGCTAAGGGGCAGAAGCTAGCGTGGAGGCTTATTCACCGACCGCCAGGAACGCGGTCTTCTTCGTTGGTGACGCTGGCGAGGACGGGTAATACGGTCGCGTCGGCGTCTACGTGCAGCTCGTTCATCACGGCTTTTACCCCTGGCACGGCCACCGCAATCTGCCCCGCGGCGTCACGCGCGGACTGGGAGCGCACGCTGCCGCGCAGATGCACCTCGCCGAGGGTCGGGTAAACGCCGATGCGCTCGCTCGCGGTGCGCGGGTCGCGCGCCAGGGCGGTAGAGATCTCCGCGGCGAGGTCGGTATCGGCGATCAGTTCATTGCGCAGCTCAGCCATGCCACGAATATTGGTCAGTTGATCCTGCACCAGACGGCGGTTCAACTCGCTAGAGACGTACCCTATGAGCCAGACGACACCGTCAATGGCGTGAATCTCAATGCCTTCGAGGTCAATGCGCAGGCGCGGATAGTTCTCGATGGCCGCATGCACCTCGGCGGCCAGTGCTTCATCCGAGCGGAAGGGGGTCAGCGGCGGTACACCCGCCTGCCGCGCATCCAGGAGAATACGCTGTGGCTCCACCTGGGCGATGGCCGTGGCGGCGACAAGCCCCTCGCCGCCCAACCCACGATCCACAACGAGGTGGCGCAGAGTGAGCGTCTCGCGGTCCACCGTGAGCTGTGTGAGACGGCCAAGCCGCTTGCCCCCAAGGATGACTTGTGTCCGGTCGGTGAAGATCAGTCCGAGAGCGGACGTCGGATCCGCTTTCCGTTCGACCTCCGCGCGCGTCAGGCTGATCGTCGCGCCAGCGGCATTGGCATCACGTATCGCGTTGGCTGGAATGAAGTGCGACTTGCCAAAGAGGCCAAATTTGACGCCGAGCTGGGTGACAGCGCGGCGCGTAGGATCTACGGCCAGTTGGGCCAGCAAGCCGAGTTCGCCATCCTCTGTTTGGATGGGGGTGCCGAAACGGAACTTCCAGACGGTGGCGAATGTCGTGGGTGCTCTTTGCATATCGGTCATGTCCTCTGGCGCCATACGTGCCGCTGAACCATCTCCGGGAGGCGTGGCGGCGCGGGAAGGATTGAGTACCTATCGGTATAGTCGTGATGCCGGGCGGCATGAGCGTCGGCGTCATGCGCATAACTCCGGCAGCATACCTGTAAGAGTGTAGCATGGCGCGGCATGCCCCGCAAGCGCTAGGAGGAAAGGTAAACTAGCGGGCCGAACCGTATGATAGCAGACGAGTGGGGCGGTGATAAGGTGAGCTAGAGGATGAGCAAGCCGCGCCGCGCGGCGGTGGTGACAGCCTCGGTGCGGCTGGCGGCGCCTAGCTTCATCAGGATGGCGGAGACATGGAATTTGGCGGTGTGCTCGCTAATGCCCAGGCGCAGGGCGATGATCTTGTTGGGCACGCCTTGCGCCAGCAGTTGCAGGACCTCAAGCTCGCGTGGGGTGAGCGGATCACCGGTCTCGCTGGAGCGTTCCGCCGCGGGGGCGGGGGTGCGTTCGGGGGCCAGGAGCAACTCGCCCGCCAGCCGCTGATCCAGCGCGACGAGGCCACTGGCAACGGCGGTGAGGGCGGCGATGATCTCCTCTTCGGTGGCATCGCGCCGTAGGGCACCGAAGGGCGTGCCGCGCGCGCCAGCGGCGTGCGCCACCTCAGCGAGCAGCCGCACCGCCGCGCCATCCATCCGCCCACGTGTGGGAGTGGGCCGTCCACCACCGAGCGCGACAAGGCCGCGCGCTGGGCGCAGCGCGGCCAGCCACGCCTCCACCGTCTCGGCCTCCGCTATGCCATCCAGATCGGCCAGCACGATATCCAGCGCGTTGGGCACGAGATGGCGCGTGTCTCCGGCCGCTATGCGCGCCGCGGCCTCCGGCGCCGCCGCGGCGGCGACATCCCAGCCCGGCTGCGCGCGTACCAGCGCGGCCAGCCCGGCGCGCACCGCGGGATACGCTGAGATGATATAGACGCGCATGCGCTCTCCAGTGGTCCAGACGCTCTTCGGGTCCAGAGATGCGTCAAGATGATCGTATTCGCTGATGATGTGAGTGGATACCTCATGATGGTGAGGGAGCGTAGGGGCGGCATAACACACGGGAGAGAGATGGCGCCATCTCTCTCCCTGGACGATGCGCACCCGCCCGTTAGTTAACAGCCACAGCCAGGGCAATCACAGGGACAGTGCCCACAGGGGCAGTCGCATACCTCAAAAGCTCGCATGTGTTCCCTCCTCATTCTGGTGGTCATGTGACGGCAGCGCGATGCAGCGCATATCCGTACACGCACTAAACGTTTGGTTTGTCGCGTCCGGTGAACAGGCGGCCAGCGCGCGTTGGAAGCCCTCCACCTCTGCCCGTAACTGGTGCAGTTCCGCGATCTCCTGATCCAAGGCCCGCACACGCTGATGCACCAGGGTGAGCAGGTCGTTCCGCACGTCCGCGCAGCGGGCGTCGTTAGCTCCGGCCAAGAGCGGCCTAGCGACGGAAAGGGGTATATCCAAGAAGCGGATGCGTCGGAGCAGGTGCAGACGGTTGATATCGGCTACCCCATAGCGGCGATAGCCGTTAGCCGCGCGTGGTGGCCGGGGCAGCAGGCCGATATCCTCGTAATAGCGGATCACCTTGGCGCTCATATCCGTCAGGCGAGCCAGTTGGCCAATGGTCAACTGACCCGACGCGGCGGCCGTGCCGTGGTCATCCCGCGCCGTCGTCTCCGCTGGTTGCGTGCGCATCCTGTGTTTCCCCCTTCCATCGCACAGCGTACACCTTCCCGTCACTGGAAGGTCAAGGGGGAGCATTCCGTGGCGTGATGTCACGTATATTTGCGCCTGCGTGGTCTTGGATCAGGCGAGCATGCCCTGGCACGCGGCGCTTGCCCTCGTTCCCATTCCGCGTTCGTGGTGGTTGGTCGCCTGTACCACCACGAGTGGCCAGGAGATGATATGTCGCTGCCCCCTTCCCTACGAGGAGAAAGGGGCAGCGAAGTTGCTCCTAGAAGTTGCTCCTATGCCGCGGCGCGCTCGCTGGGCCGCAGCGCCAGCGCCAGCCGCTCACCGCCGCGCGCGAGTGTGAGGGTGAGCGGCGTCTCGGCATCGCCCGCGCGTGCGAGGATACGTGGCAGGTGTTCGGCGGAGGGGACGGTCAGCCCATTGACTGCCAGCAGCACATCGCCGACGAGCAGGCCGGCATCCTCAGCGGCACTCCCTGGCTCGACCACCGCGACGAGGGCGGCGCTCTCCTGGGTGAGGCCTAGGCGCTGGCGCAGCGACTCCGGCAGCGCCACCGTCAGCACTTGCACACCGAGGTGTGGGCGCTCGGTCGCGCGTTCAACTTCCAGCAGGAATTGTTGCACGGTACGGCTGGGAATGGCGAAGGCCAGACCGCCACCGATCATCGCGTTGACGCCAACCACACGCCCGCCCGCGTCGGTGAGCGGCCCGCCAGAGTTGCCGGGATAGAGGCGGACATCCGCCTGGATCACCTCTAGCCGCGGCAACTGCCAGCGTCCACGAGGGGCGCGTGGTTCGGGAGATGGGGTGCTCTGATCGGGTGTGCGCCGATCAGGTGTCTCCGCTGGCTCGACGGCGAGATTCGGGTCAACGGGCGCACGCGCGGCGACGACCCCCATGGTGACGCTATTGAGGCGTCCAAAAGGATTGCCCACCGCGAGCACCAATTCGCCGACGCGCAAGGCTGAAGAATCTCCGATCTCCAGCGCGTGCGCCCGCGACGTGCGCGCCCGCAGCGCCGCGAGATCGCGCTCTGGGTCCACTGCCACGACCTCCGCGCGGACCTCGCGCCCATCGGTGAGCCGCAGCGTCAGTGCTCTGTCGCCAGTGGCGCGCACTACATGGGCGTTGGTGATGATGGTGGCCTCCACCTCGCCTGTGGCATCGGGGACGCCGGTACGCCAGATGATGCCGGAGCCGATGCCATGCCCGCCCGTCTGTATCTGGACGACTCCCTCACGCAGCCGCGCGGCGAGCACGGCGAGTGCGTCGGAATAGTCCGCAGCCATGTCTGTAGCTGTCATATGACCTACCCTCTGATCTCTCCCCTAGCGAAAGGAAAGGGAAGAAGCGGAATATCGTCCTCTGCCCCTTCGCTTGAAAGGGCAGAGGAGCAGGAACGTAGTGCGAAGAGGTGTCAGGCACGCTCGGCAACAGTGATCGTGAGGTCGCGCGCCTCGCCGCCCCGTAGGATCTTCACGGGTAGGGTCTGGCCAATCTTCTCGCCGCTGAGCTGGCTTAACAGTGCCTCAGCGTCGGTGACCGGCTGGCCAGCGATGGCCACGACCAGATCGCCCAGCATCAGGCCACCTTGTTCCGCCGGGCTGCCCGGCTCGACACTGATGATCACCAGCGCGGATGGCTGGCTGACGCCGGCTTTCTGTGCCAGGGCTTCTGGCAGCGGAACCGGCTGCGTGCCAATACCTAAATAGCCGCGCTTGACACGCCCATGCGTGAGCAGCGTGGTCGCGACACGGCGCAAGGTCGCCACTGGCAGGGCACTGCTGCTCTGGCGTGTGAGGTGCGAACTGCTCAGCCCGACGACGCGACTGGAGAGATCAACCAGTGGTCCGCCAGAGAAGCCAGGATACAGGGTCACATCGGCGAAGATGATGCCCTCCAGTTCGCTGCCCTGCCATGAGCGGCGCGGCCCCTCGATGGCGCTGACGGCGCCAAAGGAGACCCGTGGCCCCTCGGTAGTGGGCCGCCCAATGG
>JADMIN010001047.1 GCA_015478575.1 Ktedonobacterales bacterium
GTCCAGCATCAAGCCAGACCGAAGGCCCTGAGGCGCGGTTTCAACCGACCACGCGACCGCTTAATTCCGCGTGCGGCGCTCCACGCGCTCCAACAGGTTGCGCGGGTGGGCGGGAGCGGAAGCGGGCGCGCTGCCCGTCGGGTACGCTGAAGGCATGATATCACTATTCGTGCCATATGGGCTGCCGGTCGTCACGCTCGTCGCGCTGCCGCCGCCTGTCGCCTTGGCATAGGCGGGATCAAAGAATGCCCCAGGGCGCAACACCAAGTCCTGCATCACGTCGCAGGTGAAAACCGGAATGCCGCCCTGCGTCTCCCAGATCTGCTGGCGGTCGCGCAACGCTTTCACGCAGCCGCCTGCAGCATCCGCCAGAAAGGGGATGGCTGACAAGCTGATGCCGTGGTGGCTAAAGAGCATCTGCAACCGGGCGCGATCGTTGGAATAGAGCAATTCGCCGGGTGGCACGTAGCCGGGGCCGCGCTCGCCAAAACCGCCGACCGCCTGCCGCGAACGTTCCACCGCCTGCCGCTCGCGCTCGTCCTCAAAGTCCACCGATATGTGCGCGCGCACCTCAAGCTGGCGGTGCGCCTGGTCGCCCCACAGGCTCGGATCGTGCCGCAAGGTCGAGCGCGCCGTCGCGGACATCCAACGCAAATGGTTGGTGATGACGCTCTCTTGTCGTTCGCGCTCCTTGGGGAAGACCACTTGCACGACTTCCAGCAGGCGCATCTCATCCAGGCGGCGGTGATAGGCCGTCGTGATGTTTGCCATCAGTTCGTTTGCTTCGTGCCGCGCTGCCGTGCGCGCCTCATGCTCATCGGCCAGCATGGTTGCGCCCAGGCGCTCCATCGCCGTTTTCATGATGCGCTCAGCCTCCGCGCCTGAAACGGCGGTGTCAAGCTGGTTGATGGCCTCTGCCTCTGGGATAGCGCTGGGATCAAAGACATTGTGACGGTAGGGGTGTTCCTGCGTTAGCGCGCCATGCATCTCCGGCGAATCGACATGATCGGACTCCCACCGTTGCTGCGTCACGCGCAGTTCGGAAA
>JADMIN010001048.1 GCA_015478575.1 Ktedonobacterales bacterium
ACAACCAGGCCCGTCGGTTTATGGCGCATGCGCACCGCCGAGTCGGTCTTATTGAGATGCTGCCCGCCCTTGCCAGTGGAGCGAAAGGTATCAATCTCCAGGTCTTCTGGCCGGATGCTGATCTCAATCGGTTCATCACCGATATCGGGCATGATCTCCACCTTGGCGAAAGACGTCTGGCGGCGGTGCGCGGCATCAAAAGGCGAGAGGCGGATCAGCCGGTGCGCGCCCGCCTCGCCGCGCAGGTACCCATAGGCATAGGGACCCGTCACGCTAAAGGTCGTGCTCTTGATGCCCGCCTCTTCACCCGGGCTTTCATCGAGCAGTTCCACCTTGTAGCCCTGAGAGTCCGCCCACCGCATGTAGGTGCGCTGGAGGGTCTGCACCCAATCCTGCGCGTCGGTGCCCCCGTTGCCCGCATGGATCGAGACCAAGGCGGACTTCGCGTCATGCTCGCCACGCAACAGCAGGCGGAAGCGCTGGCGTTCCAGTTCCGCCTCGACCATCTCCACCTGCGCCGCCACCTCGGCATCCAATTGCGGATCGGCGTCCTCTTCAAGCATGGTGGCCAGCTCATGCATCTCCGCCAGGCGGGCGCTGAGCGCTTCCCAGGTGGAGGTCTCGTCGCGCAGGCGGCTCAAAAGCTGCATCTGCCGCTGGGCATGCTGCCGGTCGGCATAGAAATCGGGGGCGAGAGACTCCTCCTCGATAGCCTCTATCTGCCGCTTCTTGCCAGCCAAGTCAAAGATACACCGTGATTTCATAGATACGGCGCTGCAGCGCCTCGATACGGGTTCGGTTATCGCTCATAGCCGCATGATATGCGACAGAAGCGGCCCACGTCAAGCCAGCCCCCTCTCCATGCGCGCGCGGGCCAACAGCCGGGGTATCGAGTTGGAGCGCCCGCCACACCCCCCTCTCCATGCGCGCGCGGGCCAACACCGTTTTGGCCCACATGCTCTTGGCCGACATGGGCTTGGCCAGGGCTTATGCCTTGTCGAGGGGCAAGAGCGACAGCTTCCTTCCGCTGGGAAGAGCGCAGGGG
>JADMIN010001049.1 GCA_015478575.1 Ktedonobacterales bacterium
GGCGAGGTCATCGTCTCGCGCGCCCTCGACCCGCACTATCGCCAGACCCTGCGCACGTATGCCCACGCGCGCGGCTTCACCATCAAAGAAGTTGGCTTAACGGACGGCGCGACCTCTGCAACGGAACTTGAGGCAGCCATCACGCCGGAAACCGCCGCCGTCATCGTGCAGAATCCCAACTTTTTTGGCGTGGTGGAGGATGTACGGGCCATCGAGCAGATCACGCATACATCCAAGGCGCTCTTCGTCGTCGCCATCACGGAACCCGCCAGTCTGGGGATTCTGACGCCACCTGGGCAGTATAACGCCGATATCGTGGCGGCGGAGGCGCGCAGCTTCGGCAGCCCGATCGGGTATGGCGGTCCAGCGCTTGGGCTGTTCGCCACCAGGCAGGATCTGGTCAAGCGCATGCCGGGGCGGCTGGTCGGCGAAACGGTGGATGATCGCGGCCAGCGGGGCTTCGTGCTGACGCTGCAAACCCGCGAGCAGCACATCCGCCGCGAACGCGCCACCTCAAATATCTGCACCAATCAGGGCTTGCTGGCGATCTTCGCGACGGTGTATCTGGCGGCGCTCGGCAAGGGCGGTTTCCGCGAACTGGGCGAGCAATGCCTGCAACGCGCGCATTACGCCTTCGATCAGGTGACGGCCATTCCGGGCGTCAAGTCCCTCTTCAAGCGCCCGTTCTTCGATGAATTCGTGGTGCAGACGCTGAAACCAGTGACGGAGATCAACGCGGCGCTGCAACAGCGCGGCATCATCGGCCCGTATGATCTTGAGCCGGATTACCCTGAACTGGGCCACGCGGCGCTCGTGTGCGTGACGGAAGCGCGCACCAAGGACGAGATCGATCTGCTGGTCACATCCCTCAAAGAGGTCGCCAAATGAGTACAGAAGCGTTAATTTTCGAGATGGGCGCGCCAGGACGCCGCGCCGCCACCCTCTTTGAGATGGATGTCCCGGTCCGGCCACTGGCGGACCTGCTGCCAGCAGATATGGTGCGACAGGACCCCGCGCCGCTGCCGGAGGTGAGTGAGATCGAAGT
>JADMIN010001050.1 GCA_015478575.1 Ktedonobacterales bacterium
CGCCGCTAGCGTGCCCGTGCCGCCGAGGGTCGTGTTCAATCCCAGCAGCGAGGCCGTCTCCTGCCCCGTCGCCGCGCGCAGATAGCCAGGCACATCCAGATACGCGCTCGCCAGCATCGCCGCTCCCGCCATTGCGTTCACCTCCCGTCACGCTCGCCCGCTACGCCAGGCCTGTGCCGCTCGTGCGTCTCTGGCTGGCCGTGAAGCGCCGCCAGCGACGCGGACCTCTTCCCCAAAGAGTAGAACATAGGTTTCAGGGTGGCAAGGGACTGCCGGGCAACGCCGCCATCTCGTGGGTGCGCCTGCTGGCGCCTGGCGGCGTCTGGGGGTGGTGTCTGTGCGCGTGGCGGGAGAGGACGGGGAGATAGCGTGGAGGGTATGATATGGGGTATGCTGGTAGCGTATCCGCCCGGCCGGCCCGCTGTGGAGCAGCCGATGTGTGACGCGGCTCATAGCACCTGGCTCGTTGGGCGCCCTACACTTCGGCTAGGCGCGGCGTGGTCCGGTGGCGTGGCGAGAGGGGGTATGGGCGGGAGGCCGAGCTCGTGCGTTCATTGCTCGTGCGTTCATTCATCCAGTGTGCTCCGAGAAGGGAGATGGCGCCCATGTTTCCGCGCTCTTGGCGATCCCTCGCTCCCATGCTGATCGTTGTCCCCGCGCTGCTGATCCTTGCTGGTTGTGGCGCTGGCTCGGCCCAGGGCGGCTCAGCGACGCCAACGCCCAGCCCGACGCCCAGCCCGACGCCGACGGCCACGCCGCTCCCCACCTGCGCCACGGTGCTGCCCGCTGGGGGGACGATCAATCTGAGCGCGGCGGGGTTCGCCTATCTCTATAGCTTCCCCGGCAGCACGACCGGCACGCCGCCCACACTGACGGCCAGCGGTATTGGCCTCTTCACGGTCCATCAGTTTACCGCTTGTTCTCCGGCCACGAGCATCAGCGGGGTGCAGACCTACCTCAATACACAACTGCCCGCGCTGCCCCATGGCTGGATTACTTCGAGCATCTTCCCCAGCGATGGCGGCCTGATGGGCGCCTGTAGCC
>JADMIN010000271.1 GCA_015478575.1 Ktedonobacterales bacterium
CCCCTATGGGCACCCGCACGCGCGGGCTATCCCCTCCCATTGTAGCGCGGGAGTCTGCCACTGAGTAGCCTGATAGCCGCATGGCGGCAATGGCTCGGCATACCCTTGATCTTGAGCGCCAGGAGCAAGAGCCTTTTCTCCTGACGCTTCGTCGTCTCACGCGATCTCCGCCGCACGATCTCCGCCGCGCTGGCGGGCGGCCCGCATCGGCCCGCGTGGCGCGACGAGGCTGGCTCGGCTATGCGATGAAATCCACCGGGACCTCATGGTCGAGGATGCCGCGCGCGGTGGCGCGCTCGAGGAAGAGGCGGATGCTCTCTTGGCCGCGGTGGCCCATGTCCACCGTCCAGTCATTGACATACATGCCGACAAACTGGTCCGCGGTGGCCGTTGGCAGCCCGCGGGCGAAGCGCATGGCGTATTGCAGCGCCTCCTCACGGTGCTCCAGCCCGTAGACGATGCTGGCCTTCAGCACGCGGGAGAGCGCGGCCATGCGCTCCGGTCCGAGGTCGCGACGCACGGCGTTCACGCCCAGCGGCAGCGGCAGCCCGCTCGTTTCCTGGAACCACCACTTGCCCAGGTCCACCACCGCGTGCAGCCCAAACGTGTGGTGCGTGAGCTGCCCCTCGTGAATCAACAGGCCAGCGTCGGCCTTGCCCTCGCTCACCGCCTCCATAATCTCGTCGAATGGCAGCACGTCGTAGGCGAAATCGCCGAGGAAGAGCCGCAACGCGAGGAATGCGCTCGTCATCGTGCCAGGAATGGCGATGCGCTTGTCGCGCAGCCAATCCACCGTCACCGGTTCGCGCGTGACCACGATCGGCCCATAGTTGTCGCCCATGCTCGCGCCGTGTGTGAGGATGGCGTACTTATCAGCGACCTGCGCGTAGGCGTGGACAGAGATGGCGGTGATCTCCAGCCGACCCTCGCGCGCCCACTCATTCAGCGTCTGGATGTCGCGCAAGATATGCTCGAATTCGAATCCCTCGGTCGGCACCTGATGCTCAGCGAGGGCGTAGAACATGAAAGCGTCGTCGGAGTCCGGACTATGCCCCAGTTGAATCTTCATCGTGCCGCGCTCCTCGCTCGTTGGCGTTGTCATAGCGGATTCACCTATCCTCTCGCAACTAGCCTCTTGGAAAAACCGGCGGCTCTCACCCACAGGCTAGGCGCCCCGCCACACCAGATTGTAGCGCGCGCCCTCTCCCGCTCGCCGGGCGCGGCACGCACCTTCGCGGCTGGAGCCGTCGAGGAGCGACACCAGCCGCCCGCCATACCCACGGAAAGCCACCGCGCCCGCCGCACTGCCTGGTACGATAGTCCCTGGCACGGCGAGAGCATTGACAGCCGGGCAGCCGCATGCCTACAGTAGAGAGACAGATGGAGCGGAGAGGGTGCATAGATGGGTGCGCGGAGAGGCCGGTTCGCGCGTTATACCCAGTAGATGGAGCGTGCGGTTCGCGGCCATGGCCTCGCCCCCACCGGAAGCGCGTGGGCGGAGGTCGCCGGCGGATGTGGTGGAAAGAGGTGTCGTGTGAGCAGAAGCCGGTCACTGCGTGATTATGCCAACGATGGCTTTCAGCGACGGCGAGATGCCAGCGATGCTGGCGGCTGGCGAGATGGCGACTCAGAAGAGTACGCCGCGCCCACCGGCAGAGCGTACGATGACGACGAGCGCGGCGATACCGGCGAGCGCTACGTTGATGACTCCCAAGAATACGCCGTGCCCTATGATGAGACGGGCTACTCCGAGGCGTTGCCGGCGCGGGGTGGCGCGCTCGTCCCGCTGGGCGATGAGAGCGAGCGCCTGCCCGCGCTTTTCGAGGATGAGACGGGGCCATTCGTCATCCCCGGCACCGGTGAATCAATGGGCAATCCCTTCATCCGCCGACGCGAGCGCCCCCTCACCATGCGCATCGCCGTGCTGACCATCGTCGCCTGTATCCTCGTCACCGGCCTCTTTGCCGTTACCCCACTAGGCAGTAGCGCCGACTCCGGCCTCTCCTCGTTCCAGGCGCTCTCTGGCATCGTCGTCTGGCGCCAAGAGGCGGGGTTTTTCTGGTACATCGCCCAGTGGAACGATACACCTGAAAGCATCGCCTTGCGCTTCCGTGTCACAGAGGGCGGCATCTACAAGCTCAATGGCCTGCTGGTTGGCCAGGAGTTGACGGTAGGCAAGCAGTACAAGATTCCGACCGATCCCAATTATGGCGCCGGCTATCGTCCACCATCCATCACGGCGTCATCGGGCAATGGCACCACGACGTTTGGCAACAGCCCCTGGACCTCTTTCGCCGGGAAGCCAGGAAGCGAGGCGGCCTGTGGCCCCAAAGGGGATGGCACACCTACCGGCTATAAGCTCCGCGCGCCAAACTGGGGCGCCAACTGGGTGCGCGGCTTCTCCTGGTTCCACAATGGCGCGGATATCGCGGCGGCGGCGGGCAACCCCATCCACGCGGCGCAGGCCGGTCAAGTGATCTGGGCGGGTTGGGATGTCGGCGGATTTGGCTATTCCGTGAAGATCAATCACTGCAACGGCATCGCGACCGTCTACGGCCACATGATGCGCCTCAATGTCACCGTCGGCCAAAACGTCAGTGCCGACAGCGTCGTCGGCTTCGAGGGATCCACCGGCTGGTCCACTGGCCCACACGTGCATTTCATGGTCGAAGTGAATAATCAACCGGTGGATCCGTTGCCCTACTACGGATACAACATCGCCGCTATTCTCAATAACGGATAGGGTCGCCATCGCCCCCGCGCGGGCGGCTCTATTTGGGGGGAGTGGGTGGCGGCGGCACACCCGCCCCTGGCGCGCGAGCCGCCCTCTCCCCTAGCGCTCCGTCGGCTCCGTCGCGCTCGCCGCCGCCGCTCCATCCGGTTTGTGGTCCCACGCCTCCGCGGCGGTGTCCAGCAGTTCGCGCAGGTGGCTCAGGAGAGCGATGACGCGCTCGAGGTTGCCGCGATTCTTCTCGTAGGCCGCCGGGTGCAGTTCGCGCACCCAAGCGTGCAGTTCCTCTTCCTTGAGGTCGAGCCACTTGAGGTCGGCTTGTAGGCGCAAGTGGACTTTCATCGCGGGATCGTGTTCCTTGCGCCCAGCGCCCAGCCCACCCAGGGTGATGGGCACTGCCCCAGCGGGCGCTGGGGGAGGCGCTGGGCGCAGCTCAGCGGCCAGCGCATCCAAGTCACTCACACGGAAAAAACTGCCCTTGCCCACGCCAGGATAGGCCCGCAGTCGTTTCGACTCCACCAGGGAGAGCAACGCATCGCGGCTGATGCCCAGCCGACGCACCGCCTCGCCCTCATCTACGAAGGAGAATCGTGCTGGTTTAGTCGGTTGCATGCTCATCCTCGCTCTGCTCATAGAAGGCCAGCAGCGTGCTGCCATAGCGTCGCTCGTCGTATTTCCGCAGCCGCTGGAGCGTCAGCGTATCCAGGTCGGCGCGCTCGGCGGGGTGGAGTTGGGCGATGATCAGACCGCCGGCATCGGTCAGCGGCGCGGCGTCCAGCCGTTCCAGCGCGCGCGCCGCGAACCGCTGATATTGCGGCGGCGCGACATAGATCATCTCGAAGCGCCGACCAGCCGCATGCGCCGACTCCAAAAACCTGAAGGCATCCGCGCGCACGGTCTCGGCGCGCGCGGTGAAGCCGGTGATCGCCAGATTTTCGCGCACCAGCTTGAGCGCCTCGGCGCTCACTTCGACGAAGGTGGCCGTCGTGGCACCACGGCTGAGGGCCTCGATACCCACGCTGCCCGTCCCCGCGAAAAGATCGAGGAAGCGGCTCTCCGCCACGTCGCCGCCCAGAATGTCGAAGAGCGCCGTCTTCACGCGATCCATAATGGGCCGTGTATCAGGCGACTTGGGCGACTTGAGATGGCGGCCCTTGGCCGAGCCAGCGACGACCCGCATTTAGCGGCCTCCTCCCGGCTCGCCAGAGCGTGCGCCGCTCGCGCGCCGTGGCTGGCCCCCGCGTGGGTTCGCGCCGCTCTGCGTATGGCTCGTGTCCACCGCTCCGGCGCCTTCTCCGCTAGCCGCGCGTGTACGCTCGGCCCGCAGCGCGGCCAGCACCACCTGGGCATCCTCGCCGAAGGTGTCTTCCTTGCTCCAGCGAATCAGCGCGTCCAACTGCTCGGCGCCCAGTTGCATAGGCGTGGTGCGCCAGAGACCACGCACCAGCGACGCCGCCTCGGTCTCGCCAATCTGCCCGATGACCAGATTTTTATAGGCCGTGAGCTGGTAGGATGTCGCGGGGCCGCCGCCCTGCACCGCGCGCATCTGCCCAATGCGCGGCAGGGCGCGTGCCTGCTCGGCACTGGCGGGCGGGGCCACTGCCTGCCCGGCGGCACGCGGTGTGCTCGGTCGAGCGGCCGATCTGCTGGCGGACGGCGAGGAGGGGAGCACTGGCTCTGGGGCGTGCGTGACGGATGAAGCGAGGGGACCGAAATCCGGCACATCCTCCCCTAGATCAAAGTCGAGGTCCGGCGCGCCATAAACGCCCCCATCCGCACGCTCTTGGGCGAGACCACCCGGTGCGCCCTCATCCAAGAGATCATCTGGTCCCAGCGCTTCCTCTTCCTCGATATCGAACGTATACCCCTCCTCTTCCTCCTCAAAGAATTGAGGCGATGGGGCGGCACTCGACGATGGGGCGGCACTCGACGTGGACGTCGGCCTGCTGGATGAAACCTCCTCGGTAGCCTCCGCGCCTTCCGCGCCGTGCACCATCTGCCGCCGCAGCGCTTCGAGCGCTTCGCGCAAGTTCAAGCCAGAGAGGGTGCGCACGCCCAGCCGGCTCATCGCCTGAGCGGGATTCAGCCCCAACTC
>JADMIN010000272.1 GCA_015478575.1 Ktedonobacterales bacterium
CGCGGCAAGAATCAGGGCGTCGAGCACTGGATTCCGCCCAGCGCGGGCATCTTGCGCACGAGCAATTGGACGGACATGCTGGCGTCGGCCTCGCTGGCGCCGCTGGGGCTGCCCTTCGACAGCCCCAAGAGTGTGGCGCTGCTTCAGGCGCTGCTGCGCCTCTGCGGCGATGAGGAGAGCCTCGTGCTGGATTTCTTCG
Organism: Ktedonobacterales bacterium; assembly: GCA_015478575.1. GTDB lineage: Bacteria > Chloroflexota > Ktedonobacteria > Ktedonobacterales > JADMIN01 > JADMIN01. Next base: position 200 of record JADMIN010000272.1, read on the forward strand.
CTGGCTCCGGCACGACCGGGCACGCGGTGCTCGCGCTCAACCGCGAGGATGGCGGGCGGCGGCGCTTCATCTTGGCGCAGTTGGCTGAGCCAACGGACGATCCGCGCTACCCGACCATCGCCGCCATCGCCCGCGCGCGCCTGCGCCAGGTGATCGCTGACCTTCAGGCACAGCCGACGCGGCACGCCACCACCAGCGCACCGGCGGAGGATCTGGGCTTCCGCGCCCTGCGCATCACCGAGACTGAGGCTGAGCAAGAAGCCGAGTGAGCGCCCACATTCACATCCCCCAAGAGTACTCCTAGGCCTCTTGAGAAGTCCGGCGGAGTTTTCCACACGCCCCGCACTCTGCCGCGCCGCGCTCGCTGCCCGCCTTTCCGTGCGCCGCGCCTCCCAGACGGGCCGAGTTATCCACGGCTTATCCACCACTGCGAACAAACTCGTGGATAAAGGGGTTCCCTGCCCCGGAAGGGGGCGATATACTAGCGATGTGGGGCAAAGTGGGGCAAAGTGGGGAGATGACGATGGCCGAAGTACGCGCCGGTCGCATCGCATCGAACACCCGGCCCGACGCGGAGAGCCGAGCGAGGTGGCGGCACGATGTTTCTTGGCGAGTATCAGCATACCATAGACGCGAAGGGGCGCGTGGCCGTGCCGGCCCGCTTCCGCGCCAAGATCGAGCGCGGGGCGGTGCTGACGCGCGGCACGGAGCCGTGCCTGCTCGTCTTCCCGCTGGAGACCTGGGAGCGCAAGGCGCAAGCTCTGGCGGCGGCCGATCTGGATGCCCGCCTGCGCCGCTACTTCGAGCGCATGCATTTTGGCCCCGCCACCGAGTGCGAGTTGGATGCCCAGGGGCGCCTCGTGCTCTCGCCCAAGTTGCGCCAGTATGCCGGCCTGAATGGCGAGGCGCTGATTCTGGGCGCCCACGAGCGCTTCGAGATATGGAGTCCCGCGCGCTGGGAGACCTATCTGGAGGAGATGCGCGACGCCGATCTCGGCGCGCTCCAATCGCCGTTTTAGGCCTTCTCGCCAAACGGGCTGGGAAGCGAGGGGAGCGGCCCGCGCGATGGCTCGGCCCCCTTGGGGCAAGCGAAAGCAAAGACGGGAGGCACGACACGGCGACCAGCGGACCGACCGAGATGCCGTTCCAAGACGTGGCACAGGACGAGTCGCGAGCGCCCACGCCGGCGACTGTGCATGTGCCCGTGCTGCCAGCGGAGGTGCTGGCGTGGCTCGCGCCTCTGCCCGGTGGCCGCTTTGTGGATGGCACGCTCGGCGGCGCGGGGCACACGGCCCTGCTGCTGGAGGCCACCGCGCCAGATGGGCGCGTGCTCGCGATTGACGCCGACGCGCTGGCGCTGGCGCGTGCGCGCGCCCGGCTGGCGGGGGCCATCGCGGCGGGGCGGCTGCTGGTGCGCCAGGGCAACTTCGCGCGGATGGCGGAGTTGGCGCGCGCGGCGGACATCGCGCCGGTAGATGGCGTGCTGCTCGATCTGGGCCTCTCGTCCGATCAGCTCGCTGACCGCGAGCGCGGCTTCAGCTTCGCGGCGGATGCCCCGCTCGACATGCGCTTCGATCCAGGGCATGGCGCCTCAGCGGCCGAGCTGGTCAACACGCTGGAGGAAGCCGCGCTGGCCGATCTGCTCTGGCGCTACGGCGAGGAGCGGCGCTCGCGTGCCATCGCCCGGCGCCTGGTGGAGGCACGGCGGCGCGTGCCCCTCACGCGCACCGGCGAGGTGGCGCGGCTGGTGGCTGGCGTGATTCATGGGCGCCCCGGCGGGATCCATCCTGCCACGCGCACCTTCCAGGCGTTGCGCATCGCCGTCAACGACGAGTTGGCCAGCTTGGAAGCGGCCCTGCCCGCCGCGCTGGAGATCCTCCGCTCTGGCGGACGGCTGGCCGTTATCAGCTTCCACTCGCTGGAAGATCGGCTGGTCAAGCGGTTCTTTCAAGCGGAGGAACGGGGCTGCGTCTGCCCGCCAGAGGTGCCGGTGTGCGCCTGTGGACGGTCGCCCCGCCTGCGCATTTTGACGCGCCACCCTCTGACGGCGGGCACCGACGAGGTGGCGGCGAATCCCCGCGCGCGCAGCGCCAAGTTGCGTGTGGCGGAGCGAACCTAACCGCGCGCCGTCTTCCTCTATGAGGGCGGGGCGGGCCAGGGAACGCGGTCGCATCCATCGGGCACCCAGTGAGGGAGAGAGGACGCGATCACGGTGGAAGAGAGGCACAGGATGATGGGAACGCGCAAACGAGCCGAGCGCGCGCGGCGCACGCCGGACGCGGATGAGGCCCAAGGCGTGGCGACGCCCGCGCGCAAGGCGCTGCCAGCCGCCAGTGTTCTGCCAGCGAGCGGATGCTCCACCGGCGGCGCGGCCACGGCGCTCCTCAGCGCGCGGGCCGCGCCTCTGGCGCCGCGCGCGCCTGGGCAAACGACGGTGCGCGCGCGCTTTGGCGAGCTGCGCGGCGCGCTGGCGGAGGGCTGGGAGATCGTGCAGCCGATCTTCGCGCGCCCGCTCTGGTCCACCGCCGACGATTCGGCCACCGCGTTCAACTTCGTGCTGCGGCGCGAGCGCGCCACCCGCCTGGTGACGGTACCAGAAGGCCGCACGGTGCAGCGCTTCATCCGCGACCAGCATCTCCTGGTGGACTACCGCCACTAGCGCGGGCGGCACGAGCGCGCTCGTGCCGCCTGGTCGTGGGGTCTCGCGGGGGAAGACTGGCATTCTGGCGATTCGCGCCGCCGACCGCGCCACACGAGAAAACGCCGACCTATGTCCACAACACCTTCAGCTTCCCTGGTCGCGCGTGTCGCGCGCGCCCTTGGCGACCAGCCCACCGCATGGGCGCCGGTCGCTGGTGGCTACACACAGGCCGCGCGCTGGCGGGTGTGGCTTCCTTCCGGCGCGACGGCCTTCGTCAAGGCGGCCACCAGCGCCGAGACGGCGGCTTGGCTGCGCGCCGAACAGACCGTCTATGCCCAGGTCACTGGCCCATTCCTGCCGCGCCCGCTCGGTTGGGACGATGAGGGCGACGCGCCGCTGCTGCTCCTCGAAGGCCTGAGCGCGGGCATCTGGCCACCGCCGTGGTCGCCCGCGCGGGTGGAGCGCGTGCGCGCGTCGCTGGCCATGGTCGCCGCGACACCCGCGCCCGCCGGGCTGCCCTCACTCGAAGCGTTGCGCGACCAGTTCTCCGGCTGGCGGCTGGTGGCTGAAGAGCCAGCGCCCTTCCTCGCGCTGGGCCTCTGCTCCGCGCACTGGCTGGCCTCGGCGCTGTCGGCGTTGCGCGCCGCCGAGGCCGCGGCGGACCTGGCTGGCGAGTCCCTGGTGCATCTCGATGTGCGCAGCGACAATCTCTGCTTCCTGGGCGAGCGCACGCTGCTGGTGGACTGGAACTGGGCCTGCCGTGGCAACCCGCGCCTGGATGTGGCGGCCTGGCTGCCAAGCCTGTGCGCGGAGGGCGGTCCCGCCCCTGACGCGATCCTGCCCCATGAGCCGGCGCTGGCCACGCTGATGGCTGGCTTCTTCGCCGCACGGGCGGGCCTGCCTGATCCCACGCCCGATGGGCGTCTGCGCCCTTTGCAGCTACGCCAATTGCGCGTCGCGTTGCCCTGGGCGGCGGCGAGTCTGGCGCTGCCGCCGCTGGATGGCGGGCGCGCGTGAGGGATGAGGCGTCCTCCACCCTCATACGTCGCGGCTTCCTGGAGTGGCCTGCTGATCCTCACGATCCACCGAACGCGGGCCGGTGAACCTTCCCACTCCTTCGCGCTACTCACTCCGCGAGACGGCAACTTCAGCGTGCGACGCGCGTATCTGGGAGAAGGCGGTATCGTGTATGGGCCACGTCACCGCGCACAGAGGGGTAGGGGAGTTGAGCTGGATGCAACAGCAGCCGGCATGCGACGACCGCCAAACGATCCAGCGCATCGCCACCGGCGACCGGCAGGCACTCACCGAGTTGTATGCCCGCCATCGGCTGATGCTCTTTCGCTATCTGCTCCAACTGACGCCTGACCACGGGCTGGCTGAGGAGCTGCTGCAAGATACCTTCGTCGCTGTCTGGAAGAGCGCGCGCGATTTCGAGGGGCGCTCCAGCGGCACGACTTGGCTGATCGGCATCGCCCGGCGCCAGGCGCACAACACGCTGCGGCGGCGCGGACTGCCGTTGGCTGACGCCACCGCGCTGGAGACGATGGCCGCCCGCGACCCTGAGCCGGAAGATGCCCTGCTGGCGGGCGCCGCGCGTGAGCAGTTGGCCAGCGCCATCGCCCGCCTCGCGCCGCTCCACCGCGAGGTCTTGGTGCTCACCTTCGCGCAGGAACTGTCATACGCCGAGATCGCCGTGGCACTCGCTATTCCGGTGGGGACGGTCAAGAGCCGTTTGAACCATGCCAAGCGCGCGCTCCGCGCAGCGCTCGAAGCCGCCGAGGGAGTAGAACGATGACGATGGACCCTCGCCACACGCCCGCCCACACCACCGATCTGTTGGCCGCCTATGCCAATGGCTCCCTCGGTGCCGCCGCCGCCGAGCGCGTGCGCCAGCACCTCGACCGCTGCCCCGCCTGCCAGCAAGAATTGGCCGCGTGGATGGCCATTCGCGAGGCCGCGCAACTCGCCGCCGCGCCCGCG
>JADMIN010001051.1 GCA_015478575.1 Ktedonobacterales bacterium
ACGCGGCCCACACCCACCCAGCGAATGAAGAAGCTCGCGATATTGCCCGCGGCGGAGATGCCCACGATGGCATAGAAGAGCGTCTGGTCCGCTACGGGGTGGCCCAGGTGATACCAGAAGGCCGCGACCGTTCCACCAAAAATCACCGCGCGCAGCCCCAGATCCGCCAGCGTTGGCGCCAACATGCGCAGCCGCGACTGAAAGGCGACATCGAATCCCATGCCGATGGAAGCAAAGAAGAGAGAGAAGACCAGCACGTAGACCGCGATCTTGACGTTGAGCGCGTAGGGCAAGAACGTGACAATGACGGCGGCCAAGCCATACATCGCCAGGCCAATGAAGAATTTGAGCGCGGTCGTGGCGCCGAGAATATCTTCCAGACGCTCAGGGGATTTCGCCGCCTCGCGCACGCCGATGGTGGCAATGCCCGCATCAGCGAAGGAGACGACGAACGAGACGTAGACGAACGCGATGGTGTAGTCACCATAGGATTGTTGCGTGAGGAGGCGCGCCGTCAGGCTGAGGACGATCACAGCGGAGGCATAACCAAAGAGCTTGCCCACACTCTGAATGAGCGAATTCCAGGCAACACGCCGGGTCGCGCCTTCAAAAGAAGCGTTCTCCCCGACCGGCGCCACCGTCGTGCGACCCTCCCCGTCGCCCCCCAGGGGTGGCAGGCCCAGCTCTGGCTGCCGTGGCTCATCGGCAATGCTCATCAGGCGCCTCTCCATCTCCACGTTTCACCTGTGCGGGGGATCATGTTCACGCCCGCTTTCCCCTTTGGCCATCACGTGCGTAGACATGCTCTCAAGAGGCCTGCGCGGCAGGCCCTTGCGCGCGATACGCGCAATACCAGATGGCCCATCATGGCCCGCCGCGGCGCGTGGCCTCGTCCGCTACACACCCTCGCCTTGCGGTTGCGGTTCCAGCGACACACCCGGACGCAACACATTGGCGTGCCGATGAAGTGCCCGTGCGCACGCATTCACTACCATGCGATCCACGCCCTCCACCACCAGCGTCGCATAGATCACATCAGGG
>JADMIN010001052.1 GCA_015478575.1 Ktedonobacterales bacterium
CTGCACATGCTGCGCGTCGTCATAGCCCCATCTCTCGTGGCACTCCAGGCGGCCCGCCGCGCCGCACACGCCGCAGCGCCGTCCATAGGCGGCGTAGACCTGTCGGCGCAAGGCATCCCACACGGGGCGCGGCAGCGCCGCCCGCATGTTGCTCAACCAGCAGGGCGCTGGCACTAATTCGATGGTCAGTTTCCGTTGGAGCGGCGTTGGCATAAGCGTTTGGTTTGATCCTCCTGTCCAACATTCTACAACAGACGGCGCGCACTGGACGATATGTGTTATAGATATGTATGATGGTTATCATACATGCGCGGCGCGCAGTTGCGATTCCTTCACGGAACTTCAGACCACGGGCAATCGTCACTGTAAACACAAGTTGGTTTTGCGCGGGCCACCGGCTGGCCCAGGAAGAGTGAACGGTTTAATGCATCCCACTGTCACACAGGAGTTCGTCAAAGCCAACTTCGCGGAACTCTTGCGCCGCGCCCTCCTGGAGCGGCGCTATCGCGAGGCGCTCGCCGCGCGGGCGCGCCAGAAGTCGCGCGGCAAGGTCAGCCGCGTCGTTTTCGCCTACCGGCTCCGGTGGAAAGCCCGCCGTCAGCATCTCGCCCGCCGCCAGGGCATCGGCAATTGGCGCGCCGATCTCAACCGGATCATAGTGGACCGCCTGTGAGATACAATACCTCTATGAGCGCACCACACCTGATCCTGGCCTCGATGTCGCCGCGCCGCCGCGACCTGCTCAGCCGCCTAGGCATCCCTTTCACCGTGCAGCCCGCGCACCTGGACGAAGATGCGCTGGAAGCCAGCTTTACCGGTCCGGCGACCGGCCTCGCGCTGCATCTAGCGACCCACAAAGCGGCGGCCATCGCCGCGACGCTGGCAACGAGCGGCACAGATGGTGAACATATCATTCTCGCCGCCGACACCACGGTGCTCCTCGACGGCGCTATCCTCGGCAAGCCGCACGATGCGGATGACGCCTGGGCGATGCTGGCGCGCTTGCGCGACCGCGCGCATCTCGTCTGCACGGGCATTGCT
>JADMIN010000273.1 GCA_015478575.1 Ktedonobacterales bacterium
TTATAGATTGGAGCAGCCGATAGCGCAATGCCTCCAACTGCATCTCACTCAGCAAACACTCGAAGACCGATTTCTGCACCCGCTGCCCGAAGGCCAGGCAAGCCTCCGCGATTTTGCGCAGCCGCCGCCGCCCTGCCGCCGTCTCGGTTGAGACATCATACGTCACCAGAATAGAGATCGTCACGCTCACCCCCGCTCGCGCTTTCATCCCCGGTCTTGTTGGCACCGTTCCTCCCCACTCGTTCAACGGTAGAGGAAAGGGAAATACTCTGCCAGGTCCCCCCGCAGGTGCCGCGCCAGCAGCCGCGCCTGAATATGCGGCACCAGCCCGAACGGCACCTTCTTGCCCACCACCTTGTGCGGTACCTCATCCTGCTTGCGCCGTTGGTAGGCCGCGATGACCTCTTAGCGCGCCCGCTCATTCAAATAGACCGCACCGCCCGCATACTCAGTGAAATCATCCCGCTGGACTTGCCGTCGGTTAATCAGCGAGAGTACCAGCCGATCCGCCAGTGCCGGGCGGAGCTCCTCCACCAAGTCTAGCGCGAGTGCTGGGCGCCCCGGCCGCAGCACGTGCAAGTAGCCCACCTGTGGATCTAGCCCTACGCCCTCCGCTGCCGCCACACAATCCCCCAGCAGCAGCGTATAGACAAATGACAGGAGCGCGTTGACTCGATCCAGTGGCGGCCGGCGTGTCCGCCCATGCATCGTAAATGCCTCACGATCCTCGCGCACCATCGCGTCGAACGCACTGAAATACGCCCGCGCCGCATCTCCCTCGTGCCCGCGCAACACATCCATATGGTCGCAGTGCGCTACCTGCCCCAGCGCCTCCGCACCCGCGACTGCCGCCGCCGCCAGCCGCTCACGATCCGCCACCGTGGCTGCTTCCCGAGCTGCCCGTAACACCACCTGCCGGCTATTCTGAAGTTTGCCCGCTACACAGCCACGCGCGATGGTTAGCGCGCATGCCGGCTCTCCATGCGCCACGTGCTGCGCCCGCCGCAACAGCACATTGCCATTCGCGGGACCCACCACACGCGCCTTGAAACGCCCATGCTGATCGAGCAGGACGACCCCTCGCCCATCCTCAGCGCAGCGATGCAGCAGCGCCGGACTGAGCAACACGTTGCCGAAGCAGACAACATTGCCCAGATGCAACAGCGGCATGCGGAACGCCGTCACGCCATCCGCCTCCATGCGGATCGTATCATGGTCGAGATGCAGGTACGACCGCTCCGTTGTGATATAGAGTGTATTCAGCACTTCCCGCATCAAGCTCCCTCTTCCTCTCCCCTATCACCACCATTCCCCTCATCAATGCGATAGATCTGCGCCCGATACGTGCGCAGCCGTCCTGGCCGTACCACCACTGACGGCAGACATGAATCCAGCAGCGAGCACCTTTCGCACCGCTGATCGTTCGGCGCCTCCGGCAGCCATGTCTGGCGCATGAGTGTCCGCACCATTGCCGCTCCCTCAGCCACCGCCGCGCGCAACGTCGCGTCGAAGTTCACCTCGCGACGCGCCCGTGAGCCGATGTAATAGATGGCCCCGCCCGGCACCGGCACACCATACATCTCCTCCAAGCAGATCCCCTGTGCGCAGACCTGGATGGCCTCATAACGCCAGTCTCGACGCTTCCCCAGCTTATACTCGACGGGATAGGGCACGCCCCCATGAAACTCCACTACATCCGCCCGGCCCACCAGTCCCAGCCGCCGCGACCACAAAGGCAATGCCCGTTCGACCAATATGGCATCCTCCACCCGCGAGGCCACCACATCCACCCGCTCGTGCGCCTGCCGGCCACGCAACGTATAGATATTCTCATCAAAGGTCTGCTCGATGTGGATCAGGGCGCACTGTCGCGGGCAATAGCTATAATGCTCCAGCGCCGAGATCATCACCCGCTCCTCCTCCTCCCAGGTATCCTCGCTCACCTGCTCCTCTGCCGCCAACTGCTCCTCCTCTCGTCGCCAGCGATGACTCTCACCTCTCTATATGGGCGCCCACCTTATATGGCAAGGTGCGCTTTTGTGCCACCCATCAGCGGGCGGCACGGTGGCTGCCTCTACGTTCCTTTCCTCACACCCGCGAGCCGAATGCGATGAGCGCCAGGAAAGGGCCGAGCGGTAGAGTGCGCTAGAGAAGTGAGAGCCTACCGCTCCGCTCCAGAGGTTGGGGCATGACGGACCCCAGCGTATACGATGGCCAGCGATCCGCCCCTACAACTAGCCTAGCGTGGGATACAACCGAGCGCTCGCCATTGTAACCGCTGAGTTCGTCTCATCCACCAGCCGCGTCAGCGCTACGCCCGGCGGGAGCGCGCGTTCATCCACCATGATGTCATAGTCGCGAGAGCGGCGAGGCGCCTCCACACCTGCGCGGCGCACCACCGCCACGCGCTCGAAGAGCTGGTGCGCCGGAGCGTTGCCAAGCGGATGCTCGTGGCTAAAGATATAGAGTCCGCGCAGTGCCAGCAATCCCCGGCTGGATGAGCGATCCAACTCCCAGCCGCCGCGCAGCGCCTCCCAGAAAAGCGCCAGATCCTCCTCAGAGAAGCCGGTCTGCTTCGCGAAGTGCGGCGTCACGAAGCCATGGCCCCGGTAAACCGCATAAGGCACGAGTGCCTTGCGCCCCATCTCGGTGCTCTTGCCCGTCGCGTCGCCCTTCTCATTCACGACTACCTCCGCGTCGCCCTCCTTCGTCACCGCCACACGTGTGATGGAGAGATCGAGCGGCACGATAGGATCAACCGAGCGCGCGAACGTAAGTTGAATTGGCCCGCGCACCTGCCCGCAATTCACTCCGGTCGTCATCACCGCTCCAAACGTGCGGACGTCATAAAAGTTCGCGCACATCCACTCGCGTGCCTTCTCCACATCCTCGCGCTTCTGCTTGGATCCCGTCGTTTTGATGCCCGTCTCGTCATAGGCGAGGCGGTGCTTCGCGTTGAGCGCGATACCAGAATTCCGCACGTAAATCTTGTAGCGCGCCTCGCCGCCCTGGGTCGCATCCACCCAGTCACGGACTTTGCGCTTGATCGAGACATCCGTCACCAGCCCCTGCATCGTCTCGGGATCCACTCGCGGCAGGTTGCCAGCATCAGGATCGCCGTTGGGATTGCCATCGGTCACGTCGAAAAGGAAAACGAAGTCATGCCGCCTGGTCGGATCGCAGTGAATCGAGGTTGCCATGTGCGTGTGCTCCTGTCTGTTGTGTAGAGAATGGTCCTTGCCGCCGTCTAGCGGGGACGTCAATCGGTGTCTGGCGAGCGCGTTTAGCTAACCCACCTCGGATGTGAGGGCGGTGGCGGCGACGGCCGCCTTCTCAGCCTGGCGCGCCTTGATAGCGCGGCTGTCCGCCGCTTTTTGGTGATAGAAGCCCAGCGCGAACAGCCCCTGCTTTTGCAGCGTAAGCGTGTGCGGAAATGCCGGCAGGCCCTCCAAAATCTCTTGCAGCCGCCGGTCGAGCGCGACATACGTGCCCTCGCGGTCGCGGCGCAGCTTGGCCAGATGGGGCTGCGCGCCACGCAGCAGCCGCCCGAAAACCGAGGCCGGAGCGGAAGACGCCGTGCCATAATAGCGGTCTACAATAGTAGCGTTTACGTCTCCAAGGGCAGCACGCTGCACGGCCTCCAACTCCGCGAGCAGCCGCCCACAGAGATAGGCTTGGTCGCGATTGGTGAGGTCGAGCTCAGCCATGTCGTCGTCTCCTTCTACGTGTCGGTGCCCGGAAACGAGCACCATTTTGATCAGCGCCGCGTGCGCTGGCGTGACGTGTTGCTCCGCGCGGATGCGGCGCACCGCCTGATAGAGCAGCCAGTCTGGAAGGGGACCGCCGTGCAGCGCGACGCGCAGCAGCGCCTGCCCGACCTGCGCGGCGGGTTCCGCTTCCTTCGATTTACTGTTGATGGTGGCATAAGCGAGCCGCCGCAACGACACCCAGTGCGGCTCACCATCGAAGCCGATGAGCCGCTGCAGCGCAAAGTAGCGACGTAGGTGCTCCTGGGCTTCACCCAGCGTCGTCTCGATCCAGTCGCGTACGACCACTCGAGCACCACTGGCCGAGAGTGTCGCCGCGTAGAATGCCGTCGCCTCCAGATCAGCCGCTCCCGCCTTGCCCTTCCAGGGAGCCGCGAGGAAGAGTTTCACGTCCTCCGGTTTCGCCTCCGAGAGCAACGTGGCCAGTGAGAAGGGCGCCTGCTCGCGCGCCCAGAAGATATAGACCACCGGCCCCACAATGAGGTGTGTGGCCTTATCACGCAAGAGGTGATTCAGTGCGTTGCCGAAGCACTGGCCGCACTCCTCACATGTCGGCGCGATCAACGAGGCCTCCAAGCCATAGGATGTGAAGGCGTCCTCATTCGCTGAGATCAGCGCCATCCCCGACGACTGGCCCCCTGGAATGCCCTTGATGGAGATAGGCAGGCGCTTGACTGGCGGGCGCGACTCACCACAGACGAGGCATTGCATCACCCGCGAGTCATCTCCATGCTCGCTCTCCACTCTCTCGCTGGCGTCCGTCTCCACCTCATGCACCGCTGTTTCGTCCGCTTCCCCCCCTTCCTCTGGTTCTGGTCTGGTCTTCTCGCCCGTTGGTGCGGCATGGGCCGCCCAGAAGGCGCGCACAGTGGGCAGATCAATTGGGCGCACCCACGCACCTCCAGCGCCCTCAACCTCAAAGGTAAGATTGGCGCTGGGATCGAAATCTTCCGGCAAGTCCAGCGCCGCCACATCTAGTGTGGCGAGGAATCTGGCCACCGCCCACACCGCTGGCTCGCGCGTCGCCTCGGCGCACGTGGTGAC
>JADMIN010001053.1 GCA_015478575.1 Ktedonobacterales bacterium
GTACCAGCGCGTCACCGCCGCGCTTCGCCGCCAGCGCCAGCACCTTGCCCGCGCGTTCCCGCAGCGTGGGGATGATCATCTGCCGCCGCTCCGGCTCATTGCGCAGAATCGCTCCCGCGTTTGGCGCGGGACTGGTGATGATATCGATGGTATAGGGCTGCGCCAGCCAGTTGCCGGCATCGTCACGGAGCACCGGGCAAGCAGGGCTGTAGATCATCAGGTCGGAATAGAGGCAGGTGCCCTGCGCGCGGTGAAAAGCATACAACTCCGGGCAGCGCAGCAGGCTCGGATACAAACCTGAACTGCGCGCCAGGCTCTCTTCCTGCGCTTGCGCGCCCTTGAGGAATCCGCCCCCTGGATTCTTCGCTGAGGCGAAGTTTAGGACGCCGATGCGGGTGTCGGGGTGATCTGTAGCCAGGCGCGCGCATGCCGCCAGCGTCGTCTCAGTGGTGACGGCAAAGGTCGTTTGGTGTGACTGAGATCGCCTCAAGATCTGTTCGCGGATCGTCGCTAACGCCGCTGGATCATACAAGCGTGTCCCTGCCAGGCAGGCTGCCAGCATGTCAGCGATGGCCACCACAGTGCCATCAGGGGCGGTGTAGCGCCCGCGTTCCAGTGCGGCCAGCGTTTCTTGCGCGATGAGGGCGGTCTTCTCGCTCATAGATGCTCCTGAAAGTAGCCCACAACGCGCTCGTTGAGATACACGCGGTCCTGCTCGCGGCGCGGCATGTGGCGCTCGTCGGGGAAGGCCAGCAGATCATACGGTTTGCGCGCGCGGATCAGCGCGTTCAGCAGGCGAGCTGTGTGGCGGTAGTGGACGTTTTCGTCCAACATGCCATGCACCAGCAGCAGCTTGCCGCGCAACTGATCCACAAAGCGCATCACGTTCCCTCCTTCATAGCCAGCCAGATTGCTCTGCGGCGTGCCCATATAGCGCTCGGTATAGCAGGTGTCGTAGCCATCCCAGGCTGTCACGGGCGCGCCCGCCACGCCGACCCTGAAGATCTCCGGCGCTTTTAGCATGCACATCAGCGTTATAT
>JADMIN010001054.1 GCA_015478575.1 Ktedonobacterales bacterium
GAGTGGCACGCGCGTCATGGAGGGCATGGGCAGCGCGCTGGTCCTGGCCGTCGGGCCGCACTCCTTTCATGGGCGCGTCCTCGCTGCGCTGCGCGAGCCCTCCGTGATGGCGCAGAGCACGCCCCTGCAGGGCAAGTTAGACGAGCTGGCGGAGAAGATCGCCAAGCTGGGCGCCGCCGTCGCGCTGCTGATGCTGCTCTCCCTGGCCCTCAAGTACGTCATCGGCGTGGCGGTCGGCTCTGCGCAGCGGCTGCCCGCGGGCATGGAGGTGGCGGACGCGCTCATCCGGATCGTCATCCAGGCGATCACGGTGCTGGTGGTCGCCGTGCTGCTCGCGCTGCTCGGCAACTGGCGCGCGGCCCTGCTCACCGCGGCGGTGATCCCGCTGTCCATGCTGTTCCTCATTACAGGCATGGTGGAGAACAAGGTCAGCGCCAACCTGATGAGCCTGGGCGCGCTCGACTTCGGCCTGATCGTGGACGGCGCGGTGATTATCGTCGAGAACTGCTTGCGCCGGATGGCAATGGAGCAGCACCAGAAGGGACGGCTGCTGGACCGCGGCGAACGCTTCAACACGGTATTCGAAGCCACGCGCGAGGTGTTCAAGCCCAGCCTGGTCAGCGTGATAGTCGTAGCGCTGGTGAACATTCCCATTTTCACGCTCACCGGCGTCGAGGGAAAGATGTTCCATCCCATGGCGTTCACCGTGGTCGTGGCGCTGCTAGGGGCGTTAATCCTGTCCGTCACCTTCGTGCCGGCTGCGGTCGCGCTCTTCGTCACCGGCCGCGTCGAGGAGAAGGAGAACCGGGCCATGCAGTGGGCGCGCAAGGCCTACAAGCCGGCGCTGGACCTGGTACTGCGCAATCCGGCACCGACGGTCGCTGCCGCGCTGGTCATGGTGGCGCTGGGCGCGCTGCTCGCCACGCGCATGGGCGCCGAGTTCATCCCCAGCCTTGACGAAGGCGACATCGCCCTGCACGCGCTGCGGATTCCTGGAACCAGCCTCACGCAGGCGGTCGAAATGCAGCAGGCGCTGGAGA
>JADMIN010000274.1 GCA_015478575.1 Ktedonobacterales bacterium
GCGAAGAGGCTGACGCGGGCGAAGAGGCTGACGCGGGCGAAGAGGCTGACGCGGGTGGCAAGGTGGCGGTGCGCGGCGGCGGGCGGCGCGCGGCGGTGGGGCTACTGGTACTCGCGAATATACTCTGGGCCGGCACCTACACGGCGGGCAAGATCGCCCTCCATGCCCTCTCGCCCGTCGAACTGAACGCCTTACGCTTCAGCATCGCCACGCTCGTGCTGGCGCCCCTAGTGATCCGCTATCGCCGGCAGTTGCCGACCGACCGCCGCTCCCTGCTGCTGCTGGCGCAGTTGGCTGTGCTCGGCTTTGTGCTGAACAAGACTTTCGAATATTTTGGCCTCGCGCTCTCCACCGCCTCCGATGTCGCGCTGCTCATCTCGACCGAGTCGCTCTTCACCGCGCTGCTCTCCTGGACTGTTCTGCGCGAGCGCGTCACGCGCGCCGGCCTGCTAGCGCTCCTCGTGGGTCTGGTGGGCGTCTATCTCATCGTCGAGCGCGGCCTGGCGCCGAATCTTGGAGGCACGGCCGGCGGCGCGCGTGTGGTTGGCGACCTGCTGGTGATTCTCTCGCTGCTGCTGGAAGCTGGCTATACGATCCGTGGCAAGAGCGCGCTGGCGCGGGTGCCCCCACTGCTGCTGGTCGGTGTCACCATCGCGGGCAGCCTCGTCGTCTGGATTCCCGCTGGCGCGGTGGCAGTGGCCCAGAGTGGCTGGCCTCACCTCACAGGCGGCGAGTGGCTGGCGGTCCTCTATATGGCGCTGGTGGCCACCGTCGCGGGCTACTGGCTCTGGTTCCGCGGACTCAGCGGCGTGGATGCCTCCGTGGCGGCACCGACGCTCTTCATCCAGCCGCTGCTCGGCGCGGCCATCGCCATCTGGCTCCTGGGTGAGACGCTTACCTGGGCCACCATCGTGGGTGGCGCGCTGATCCTCCTCAGCCTGCTGCTGGTGGTGCGGGGTGAGCGGGGCGCGGCGGCCCGCTCTCTTGGCTACGCGGCCCGGCGCATGCGCGGCTGGTGGGCGCGCACGCCCCCCACCCCTTAGCGAGGAGGTCTGCGCCATGTTCGTTGGCGTCTGCCGGCTCACGCTCCACGTGCCGGCGAGCGCATCGCTCAAAGACAAGCGCCAGGTGATCCGCTCAGTGCTGGCACGGGCGCGCCAGCGGTTCGAGATCGCGGCGGCCGAGGTCGCGCATCAGGATACCTGGCAACTGGCGACGCTTGGCCTAGCCTGCGTGAGCAACGACGCGCACCACGCCGAGGAGGTGCTGGAGGCCGCGTGCCGCTACGTCGAAGAGTCGCGCCCCGATGTCATGGTGACAGAGGCGCATATCGAAGTGCTGCCGTTCGATGCGTAGCGCGGCACGGGCCGTATCCAGCCTCATCACATGATACTCTTGGTCAGGGTGGCGAAGAACTCTTCATTGTTCTGCGTCTTCGCCATCTGCGCGATCAATCGCTCCATCGCTTCCATGCCCGTCTGCTCCGCCAGCGTCGCGAACATGCGGCGCATCACCACCACCGCCCGCAATACTTGATCGGGCAGGAGCAGCTCTTCGCGGCGCGTGCTGGAGCGCGTGATGTCAATCGCGGGGAAGATCCGGCGCTCCGAGAGCCGGCGGTCGAGCGTGATTTCCATGTTGCCCGTCCCCTTGAACTCCTCATAGATCACGTCATCCATGCGGCTATTGGTATCCACCAGCACTGTCGCGATGATGGTCAGTGAGCCGCCCTCCTCGACGTTGCGCGCCGCGCCGATGAAGCGCCGTGGCGGCGTGATGGCCGCGGGATCCAGGCCGCCGGAGAGCGTCCGCCCGCTCGGCGAGACCGCCAGGTTATAGGCGCGCGTGAGGCGGGTGATACTATCCAGCAGCAGCACGACATCCTTCCCTGATTCCACCAGCCGCTTGGCACGCTCCAGCGCCATCTCGGCCACGCGCGTGTGCGCCTGCGGCTCCTCATCGAACGTCGAGCTATAGATCTCGGCCTTCACTCCCCGGCGCATGTCGGTCACCTCTTCGGGCCGCTCACCGATCAGCGCGATCATCAGGTGGATGTCGCTGTGGTTGGCCAGCAGCGAGTTGGCGATGGTCTTCAGAATGATCGTCTTGCCGGCCTTGGGGGGAGCCACAATCAGGCCGCGCTGCCCGCGACCAATCGGCGCGATCAGGTTGATGAGCCGCCCAGTGATGTTGCTCGGCTCGGTCTCTAAGCTAAACATTTGGCGCGGAAAGATCGGCGTCAGGTGGTCGAAATGCATGCGATGTTTGGCCGTCTCGGGGTCCATGCCATTGACCGCCTCGACGCGCAGCAGTCCGTAGTACTTCTCGTTGTCCTTCGGCGGGCGCACCTGGCCAGAGACCATATCGCCCGTGCGCAGCCCAAAGCGGCGGATCTGCGTCTGCGAGACGTAGACATCCATCGCGCCAGGCAGAAAGCGGTCGCGGCGCAAGAAGCCGAAGCCGTCTTCCACCACATCGAGCACGCCGGCGCTAAAGACATTGCCCAGGCGTTCCGTCTCCGCTTGGAGGAGGCGGAAGATCAACTCTTGTTTCTTGAGCGCGGTATATCCAGAGAGGTCCCAATCGCGCGCGATGTCGCGCAATTCCGTCAGGGTCTTGGTTTCAAGTTCCGTAATATTCATGAGTGGTGTGGGCGCCGAGCACCGCGGAGCGCGCCGTCCGCGCGGAGTGCTGGATGAGGGGAGATGTGGCGCCCGTGCTCCTTTCGGTGAATGCTTTTCCGTTCGATGCCCCTCCATCGCATCCGTCACTGACTGCGGGGCGGCGGGTGGCAATCGCTGCGCGGGTGGCAAGCGTTGCGCTAGGCGATGTGGGCTACTCCCGTATCAGCGGCCTGAACGAGAATAGCACGTTACTGGGGAGGGGCGAATGCCCCGATGGCTAGGAGCGTGTGTGCGTGAACCACCCACTGGTGGGCGGAGAGCGGTCGCGCACGCCTGTGAAGTTTCATAGCTACCCATTCAGTATATCCATGCGCTGGCTTCCTGTCAAGGCCCGTGGCACGCGACGACGCTAGCCTGCTGGCGTGGGCTTCGCCCGCACGGCCCGCCACGGCTCGCCGCACTCCCCCTGGCAGTACCGTTGAGTTTTGCGCGCGCTGTCGTTTGAGGTACTCTTAGGGATACGTTGCGACATGTAGAGATACCTTGCGACAGGATGGAAAGAGGAGTCCGCATGCGGAGCACGGCCGAGATGGCGGCGCTGCTGGAAACTGTGCCAGCCACCGAGATCACGGGGCCACGGACCGGCGTGGTCAGCGCGGTGGCCTATAGCTCCAGCGAGGTCACGTCTGGGGCGTGTTTCGTGGCTATTCGCGGGCGCAAGGCCGATGGCCACGCCTACATCGCCGACGCGCTCGCCCGTGGCGCGCTCCTCATCGTTGGTGAGGACGCCGCCCCCGTGGACCTCCCGCCTGACCGTACCTATGCGCGCGTGGCTGACGCGCGCCGTGAGTTAGGTCGGCTCGCCGCCGCGTTTCATGATGACCCCTCCCACCGCATGGATGTCATCGGTGTGACCGGCACTGACGGCAAGACCACCACCACCACCCTGATTGACGCCATCCTGACCGCGGGCGGACGGCGCACCGGCCTGATGAGTACCGTAGATTTCAAGATCGGTGGCGAGCGCTGGCCCAACACATCTCGCTTTACCACCCTGGAGGCGCCGGAGGTCCAGGCGTTGCTGGCGCGCATGGCGGGCGCGGATGTCGAGTGCGCCATCATCGAGACCACCTCCAGCGGCCTCGCGCTCCACCGCGTCTGGGGCATAGCGTATGATGTCGCCGTCGTCACCAACATCACGTCCGAACACCTAGAGGTCCACGGTTCAAAAGACGCCTACTGGCGGGCCAAGGCGATGCTGCTGGAGATGGTAGACCCCGCCGCCCAGAAGTCGCTGCCATTCGCCGTGCCGCATACGTGCGTCCTCAACGCCGACGATGACGCATTCGCCTATTTGCGGCCATTCTGTCGTGCGCCAGTGCTGAGCTACAGCATCGGAGGGCTGGCGGACATCGTGGCGGACGAGCTGGATCTGGGCGCGGATGGCTCGCGCTTCCGCGTGCGCCTGCCCGATGGGCGCGCGTTCCCCGTCACGACCCGTCTGGTGGCCCGCTACAACGTCTCCAACTGCCTCGCCGCTCTCGCCGTGGGCTATGCGCATGGCCTCGCGCCAGAGGTTATCGCGCGCGCGCTGGCCACATTCCCTGGCGTGCCTGGCCGCATGGAGCGGGTGGATGCTGGCCAGCCCTTCGCTGTGGTCGTGGATTACGCGCATACCGCCGATAGCCTGGAGAAAGTGCTGAACGTGTTACGGCCGCTGACCACGGGTCGGCTGCTCGTCGTCTTTGGCTCGGCGGGCGAGCGCGACCGTGTCAAGCGGCCAGAAATGGGCGCGGTGGCCGCGCGCCTCGCGGATTTCGCCGTTATCACCGACGAAGACCCGCGCGAGGAGGACGCGGCCTCCATTCTGCGCGAGATCGCGGCGGGCGCGGAGGCGGCGGGCGCGCGCGAAGGCGAACACTACCGCTGTGTCGTGGGGCGGCGTGAGGGCATTGCCCTGGCGATGCGCCTGGCGCGGCCAGGCGATACGCTGCTGCTGGCGGGCAAGGGCCACGAGCGCAGCCTCATTGTTGGGCGCGAGAAGCATGCCTGGGATGAGCGCCAGGTGGCCTATGATGTGCTGGCGGAGCTTGGATATACGGCGGCGCCGCCTGATGTGGCGCCCTAAAAGCGTGGCGGCGGTGACAGGCGTTCGGATACGGTGCGCACATCCTGAAGCCCGTC
>JADMIN010001055.1 GCA_015478575.1 Ktedonobacterales bacterium
GCTCCGATGGTGACGGAGCCGATCCCGGACCTCATGTGGGCCTGGGTGACTTAGCCATGATCGACGCGTGCAACCATCAGGACATCACCTAGCTGCAGCACTGGCCGGCCTTGGTACCGTCGCACCGTTCGGCACCCGCGGCCCGCTGGCGCAAGTAACGCAAGTGGCCCCGCCAGCGGCCGGCTAACGACCCGGCGGATAAGAAAGGCACACCACCAGCAGCGCCGGAATTCGAGTTCGGATTGGACACATCCCTGTGTCAACGCCATGAACCGCCCCGGCAGATCTAACAGCAACTTTGGCGGCGGGATGGTGTGCGGTGGGGACGGGCGTCCCCGCCCCTCACGCGAGCGTTGCTCCCAATACGCGCTCGAATTTTGAAGCCTGCGTTTCGTTCCGCGGGGTTCGTTCGCATGCCGCGCCAACTCGGCGGTTCACGCCAGCAAGCCGCGGCTGACAATGCCCAGCTCGGACTCGCGCGCGAATTGGAGTGCGTGTTCGGCTTCGGTGACCAGCTCCTCCATGTCCGCGCCGTCGTCCGGAAACTCCGCCAATCCCGCCGCTGGCGCGCCCAAATCTCGCTTGCTGGCCTCACCCCGAACTTTGTCCAGCGCTATCAGCGCCCCCTGAAGGCCTGTTTGGGGCATCAAGATGGCGAGGTCGCCAGTACGGTACAGCGCCACCAGGTCGGTTGGGCGCAACAGCTCCTTAAGCAGGGCAGCGAGGGGCGCCAGGCGGATGGCGATTTCGTCCAGGTCCACCTCGTCACCGGCCGGCGAGATGGGCTCGCGCGGGCCCACCAGCGCCAGCGACATCGGCGAGTTGTAGCGGCGAGCTCGCAAGACTTCATCGTGGGCGGATCGCAGCGCAAAGCTCCACTTCATCAGCCCCGTCTGCCCGTGCGTGGGCACCAGGTCCTCAATAAGCTGACGGTCGTTTTGGCGCTGCACCTCATCTCGCTCCGTTCTTGTGGCCAGCGTATCGGCCAGCCAGCCGGTGCCCTGCAAGGCCAGGAATACGGTGGCAATGCCGGGCGCGGC
>JADMIN010001056.1 GCA_015478575.1 Ktedonobacterales bacterium
GAATAGATCTATCGGCTATGAGGTCAGGATGCGGAGGAATTTCATGCAACGTTCGAGCGACCTTTTCACGGCTCCCGACGAAGCGCGCTTGGCCGCTGACGAGCAGCCGCCACAGCCGCTCACGGCGCGTGGAATCTCCGTTGTGCTGCCTGCCTGGAATGAAGAGGGCGTCATCGCGGCCACCGTGCGGAACGTGGGCGCGACCTTGAGCTTGCTCGCGCCCAACTACACGATCATTGTGGTCGATGATGGCAGCCTAGACCGCACGCCCGCGATTCTGGATGACCTCGCGGCGGCGGATGCGCGCGTGCGCGTCATTCACCATGCGGCCAATCGCGGCTATGGCGCGGCGCTGATCTCCGGCTTTGACGCGGCGGCGACGGAACTGGTCTTTTTCATGGATTCCGACGGCCAGTTCGACATCAGCGACATCGCCGACCTCATCATCCCCTATGAAGCGGCGGCGGCGGCGGTCATCTTGGGCTATCGCCAGCGCCGCCAAGACCCGCCGATGCGCATCCTCAACGCCTGGGCCTGGAAGCAGTTGGTCAGCTTCCTCTTTGGCTTGCGCGTGCGCGACATCGACTGCGCGTTTAAGCTGATGCCGACGCGGCTCGTGCAGTGCGCCGGGGTGCATGCCCAGGGCGCGATGGTCAACACGGAACTGCTCGCCAAATTCGTGCGGATGCAGGTGACGATGCTGGAAGTGCCGGTGAACCATTATCCGCGCACGGCGGGCAAGGCGACGGGCGCGAATCTGCGCGTGATCGTGCATGCCTTCCGCGAACTGTTCCGGCTCGCTGGCAAGCTGCGCAACTGGCAGCCCGCGCCAGACGATCAGGGCTAGCCATGCCGCCCCGCCTCTTCCACACGGCATGGTTCTTGCGGCTCAGCCATTCGCGAGCCAGCGGCGCGATGTGATATGCTAGGTTCAACACGCAGCACGCACCAGGGAGGAGCGGTGAGCCAGCCAACGGTTATCATCGTCGAACAAAGCGAGGTCGTCGCTGACATCCTGCGCAGTGTGCTGGCGAAGGAC
>JADMIN010000275.1 GCA_015478575.1 Ktedonobacterales bacterium
GGCGGGTTTCGTGGCCTGGTTCCAGTTGCGCGAGGCCGCCAAGACGCGCTACCTCGAGGCGCTGATCCGCATGTTTGACGACTTCGGCAGCCGTGAGGCGTATTTTGAAGCGGATGCGCTGCTCGGTCTGCCTCAACGCATCGAAGACTTCAGTCCCGCCGAGATCG
This sequence comes from Ktedonobacterales bacterium, assembly GCA_015478575.1. Taxonomy (GTDB): domain Bacteria; phylum Chloroflexota; class Ktedonobacteria; order Ktedonobacterales; family JADMIN01; genus JADMIN01. Next base: position 168 of record JADMIN010000275.1, read on the forward strand.
GGCTCGCTTCTTGGTCGGTGCGCATCTATGAGAAGATCGGCTTCCTCGTCGACACTGGCCTGATTCCCGAGGATCTGATCGTTCCACTTTACTCGCGCCGCATCCTCTGGAGTTGGGATGCCCTTCAGCCCTACATTAAGCAGCAGCGTGAGCTGCGCGACAACGGTGGCGCCTATCGCATGGCTGGTGACGGTCTCTACTTCGAGCGACTCTACCAGCGCGCGCTTGCCTATCGCCGGAGGCACTACCGCGGCCAGCGCGCCAATCCGCCGGTGCCCGCCGCCTATCGCGAGCGGCTCCAGCAGATCCTTGCTTCGGGCCAGGCCGCGTGGATGCGCCCTGAGGCGGGGGGCGGAGCATCTACATGAACGCAAAGACAGATATGGCCTCGCCGCTGGTGGTGCTCACGGCCGGATTGCTGGTGGCGCTGGCCGCGCAGGGCCTGGGTCTGCTCCTTGATGGGGATGAGAATGATCTGGCGGTCATGGTGCTCATCATGACCGTGGTGCTCGCCGTCCTGGCCATTTCTGTGTACCACCGCGCGGACCCGAATTGAGGATGCCCAGAGGGTCGCCGAGCTGGTGGGTGGTTTGCTGCTGTTGTGGCGATCCTTCGCCAGCCGAACTGGAAGCGCGGCGAGACCACGCTGTATTATGGCGCAACCGGATGGTACGTCGCAAGGGTAGGACGGTCGCTCCCATATGGGGGAGCACCCACACGCAGGGCTTCTTCGTGACGGCGCTATCTCCAGCACATGCCTGTCCGGCCTGTTTGCTCGGTCTGCTCCGCCGCTACTGGCGGATCGAAAATGGCTTGCACGACATGGGCGATATGACCTTTGGCGAAGATCGCTCACACCTGCGCACGGGGCATGCCCCTAGGTGGTCGCGGCCTTGCGCAATCCTGCGCTGACCCTCATTCGCCGCACGGGCGCCCCAGCCATTGCGGCGACTCGGCGCGCCTGCGCCTTCCAGTCCGCTCGCGCACTTGCCCTCTGGACCGCGGTTGCTTCCGCCTCTTAAGAGAATTCACACGCCCTGCCGTGGTCAGGCGCATTTGGCCCATTTCGGGATATGCCGAGGAACGGCTCGGCCCGCTCGTGCGTTATACTGGTGGGGCACGCACTGACGAGACGCCACGCCGGAACGCGGGCGGCCACCTAGCGGTGCGCTGACAGGTGCGAGCCGTGAGATGTCGTGAAAACAACGAGCGAATTCGGCAGGGAGAGGCGCATGGCCAACGCGAGGCACGCATGGAGTCAGCACACCGTTGTTTCGGTGCTTCGCATGGGCGCGCTGGCGTTCGCGCTGACGCTGGTGCTCGGAGCATGTGACGCTGGTGGCAACAAGAGTGGCAACAACGGCAGCGGCATCAATCTCGCGAACCTGCCGTGGTGCGACCGTCCGAGCATCAGCTTTCAAGATGACGGCACGACGACGCAATCTATTCTCACTAAATGGGCTTTGGTAAAGGATCAACTGGGCTTCACGCCCTATCTGCCACCGACACTGCCCCAAGGGAGCTGTCTGGCGCTGGCGGGCGGCTCGATCCATAACCCCATCATCGGCGCCCAACTCAGTATCACCTATGTCCTGCCGAAGATTGGGCCGCTCGCGCTCTCTGAGGCGCCTAAACGTGCCAGTCTCCCCACCGCACTCCAATGCGTGGCGAACCCAGTGCCAGGCACAAAGAGCGAGACGACGGCGATCTGCCAGGGAGTGATGGAGAGCACAAGCATCACACTCGTCTCACGTCAATCCACGAGCGACCTACAGCAGATCTTCCACGCGCTCCAGCCCAACGTGGAGTGGGTCCCTTCGGCCTCGCCATCGGCGGCGACACCGACGTCGACAGCAAAGTAGCAACCGACAGCGACGGAGCGGTGGCGCCGCTCTCTAGCGGTTTAGAACAGCAAGCGCTGGGTGGCGACACCCGCCACGACCACCGTGCAGACGAAGAAGACCACCACTGGCTCGATGCCGCTGCCTGAGCGGAAGCGCCAGTGGCGTTTCGGCGGAAAGCCGAATCGCGTGCGGTTCGGCCAGAGCCAGGGAACGCCGCCTTCGGTGAGGCTATCAGCGATGAGATGGAGGAAGTAGCCCACCAAGAACGCCCTGAAGGCCAGCCCGGCGCCGGCTCGCAATTGGCTCTGGTGCGTGCCCACCACGCCCAGGGCGGCGCCCGTTTGTAAGAGGCCATAGTGGACCAGAATCAGCCCTAGTAGGTATTGGATCCCCCAGATGAAGCCGCCGACAAGCGCCAGGCCAAGCACGCTATGGAAGAGTGTGCGGTGGCCAGCGAAATGCTGAATGCCCTTGCTTAATATGCCCGCACGCTTGCCAATGGTGCTGCGGGCGTTATCAATATCGGGCGAGAGCGCACCCAGCGCGGCGAAGCCATAATAGATGATCTTCTGTGCCAGCAGATCGGGCGAGGGTGATGTGCCTATGCCCAATACGCGCGCGCCAGAGAAGTTGAGCGCGCTATCCAGCACGACCGCTCCGGCCAGCCCAAACACGACATGTGATGATCCCCTCACCAGCGTTCCTCCCAGTGCCGATGGGTCCCCGTCGGCCTTATTCCGGCGCGGCGACCCATATGCGCTCACCCTCAACGCGGACCGCGTACATCCGCAACTGGTCACGAGCTGGCCCGCGGAGCACCTGTCCGGTGCGCACATCGAACCGCGCGAGGTGGATCGGGCATGTCAGCACATGCCCCTCCAGGTCTCCTTCATCGAGTGGACCGCCGATATGTGGGCAGTCATCCTCAAAGGCGGAGATCTGGCCATCCACATTGGCCAGACAGACGAGATGCCTTCCCACCGCGACGCGCAAGAGTTCCCCAGGGGCAATATCCCCTATCTGGGCAACGGCAACGTACTGTGTCATTGGCGTCTCCTCGCGCTCGCTGCCTTCATACGCTACCATACGCGCTGATGCCTCTCAAGTGAACCGCCCGTATGGCCTGTCGAGTTATTGGCCTGTAAGGCCGGCGTCGCTCATGTGGTCGGCAAGGAATGGACGCGGATGCGCCGCGCCGACAAACGAGGAGAAGGCGGGGCACATTTCGCGCCTCGCCCGCCCCGGCGCCGAAGGAGTGGCCCCACATGAACTGATGTCGGTTTGCCCGCTTACTTGGCGACGACCTAGACCACAGCGCCGCCGTAGCGGCCCAGGATACGCGGCACGTTGTAGGCGGCCAGCCCACCGAGCACCAGCCCAATCACCCCAGCGATGGTCAGCGTCAGCGGCGTGAACCACTGGGCGTGGCGCGTCGCCGAGGTGACGCCATACTCGATGGCGAACACTAGACCAGTGCCTATTGCCACCGCGAGGCCGATGGCCCCTAGGGTCTTGGCGCGCGCGGAGGATTCGCTGGGCAGGAGACTGCCGCGGAGCTGCTTCACGCCGAAGAACGCGAACCCGCCGACGATGGCCAAGATCAGCGCGACGACGATCCACGCGCCCACCACGGGAATACGGGACAGCCCGAAGAGCAGCAGCGTCACGAGCGCGGCGAGCACGCCTACCAGCACGAACGGCGCGCCCTTGCCGAAAATGGTCAGCGCCATATTGAGCGCCGCGAGCACCGGCGCGAGCCGCACCAGTCGCCCGGAGAGGCGTTGCGCGGCGAGATACGCATCGTAAGAGCGCGAGAACTTGCGTTGTTTGAAGTAGATGCGCCCGCGCAGCGAGTGCATCTGTGTGCCAGCGAGCGTCGGGTTCTGGCGGACGGCGGTGTCTAGCGAGATCAGAGCTTCGTCGTAGCGATGGACCTCGGTCAGCGCGGTGGCCTTGATGTATTCCGCCTGCGAGAGCGTGCGATCATAGCGGAGCGCCGAATCGCTCGCCTGGATGGCACCCAAGGGATCTTTGTCGCTGAGGAGGATGAGCGCGCGCATGAGGTGTGCGCCAGCTAGGCGCGGCTCCAGACGGCAGGCCTCTTCGACTTCGGCGCGGGCACCGGCGAGATCACGCTTCGCCGCCAGCACCTCGGCCAACTGGACGCGCGTGCGCGCGACCCGTGGCTGAAGCTGCACGGCGCGGCGCGCCGCCTCCTCCGCCTCCTTGGGGACGCCACGCAAGCCGCCACTCTGGTGGACGAGCGCCATCGAGAGCACGAGGAGGGCATCCACATTCTTCGGCTGCTCACGAATGACGCGCCGCACCTGTTCGATCGCCTCGCCCGTCTGGCGCGTCTGGAGCAGCGCTTGCGCTAGCACGAGGCGTGCGCTGGCATCGTCGGGCCGTCGCTCGAGTTGCTTACGGCAGAGGCGCTCGGCCTCGTCAGCGCGCCCTTGGGAGAGGGCCAGCTTCGCTTTGCCCACTGGCCCCCCAGCGACCATCATCCCCTGGGTGCCGCTTAGCCCACCACGATATTGCATGCGCTTCACCAAGCCTTCGTATACGAATGATACCAATGATAAGTCTATTATACGCCCAGGCGACCTCTTCCGAACACCGTGGCTTCCCCCGATCCGCTGATGCGATGAAGCGCGAGCCAGGCGCCAGGGCCGTTCGCGCGTGGGTGCGCGTGGCTAGCGACGGCGGCTCTTGCTGAGGGCCTTGCGTGAGAAAGAGAGGCCGATGCCCGTTCGCTCGGCGAACTCCTGAAGCGTGGCATAGAAG
>JADMIN010001057.1 GCA_015478575.1 Ktedonobacterales bacterium
CTCCCGCGGGGTGGACGCACCTGCACGGCGTTGCGGCCGCAGAGCGTTGTGCCGCTCTCGTCGAGTGGCGCTTCCAGAAAGTCATACTCGCCACGCCCACAGGCGGGACAATCGGGCATGCGCGGCAGTTCGACTCTATCGAAGGTGTTTTCCCAGAGATCTACCCAGAGCATACCCCGTGCGAGATGCTCACTGGCCATCAGGAGCTTGAGCGCCTCGGTGGCGGCGATGCCCGCGATGACACCCACGATGCCATTCAGCACGCCCGCCGTGTCGCAGGTCGGTGTGGTGCCAGGGAGGGCCGCCTCAGGGAAGACGCAGCGCAGGCACGCCGTCTCGCCGGGCCGCACGGTCATGGTGACACCATGCGCCGCGATGACGCCACTGTAGATCCAGGGCAGGCCCGCTTTCAGGCAGGCATCATTGAGCAGGTAGCGCGTCTCGAAGTTATCGGTGCCATCGAGCACCAGATCCACACCTGCGAGCAGCGCCTCGATGTTCTCCGCCGTCACATCGCTGGCGCGTGCCTCCACCTCAACGTGGCTATTGATGCGCCCCAGCCGCGCGGCCGCCGCCACTGCCTTGGGCAGACCCCGAAGGACATCCTCTTCTTCGTAGAGCACCTGGCGTTGCAGGTTGTTGCCTTCAACAAAATCACGATCCACCAGGCGCAGGCGCCCGACACCCGCGCGCGCCAGATTATTCGCCAGTACGCTGCCCAGCGCGCCACAGCCCACGATCAGCACGCGCGCCTGGCCCAACGTGCGCTGCCCTTCTTGGCCGATGCCAGGGAAGATGATCTGCCGGGCGTAGCGTTCGGGGATGCCCAGGCCCGCCTCGCGCATGCCGCGCATAGCGGGCGGTGATGTCGTCTCTGTGTTCGTCGCATCTCGATCTGGCATCGTCTCCTCTTCCCTCTCCACGTGAGGATCCCTCATGGCTCATAGATCCGGTAGAGCATTCTGAAGGTCTGGTCTTCATTCGGCAATACCATCATCCATGCCGTGAAGCAAGAACGCGCGTGACTCCCCCTAGTA
>JADMIN010000276.1 GCA_015478575.1 Ktedonobacterales bacterium
CAAGCCCTTGCTCCAAGCCGCCTAAGGTTCAGGATGAATTATGACCAAGCCTCGTATAGTTAACTATACCGATAGCCGACACGGAAGGCCAGCCGATATCGTCGCGAGCGACCAACAGTGACCATCCACCGGCGGATGGCGGTCCTCGACCAACCGCTAAGGGACGTTCGCCGCCGCGGACCGCCGCCGCGGTCCGCGGCGGCACGGCCTCCGCTGTCTGCCAAGCGAACATAAGGAACTCAGACCTATGGCTGTTCTCATGAAATCACGGCAGCAAATAGACCATCTGCGCGCTGCTGGGCGCATCGTCGCCGAGACGTACGAGACACTGCGCCCCCACGTGGTGCCGGGCGCGACGACCGCCGAACTCGACGCCATCGCCGAGCGCTATATTCGTAGCCAGGGGGCGCTCCCGGTCTACAAGGGCTACGGCGCGATGCGCGACCGCAAGGGCCGGCTGCTCCGCCCGCCCTTCCCCGCGACGATCTGCGTCGCGATCAATGACGTGATCTGCCACGGCATTCCCACGCCCAAGCACCAGTTGGAGGAGGGGGATATCATCGGCGTGGACATCGGCGCCACCTACCACGGCTGGGTCGGCGACTCCTGCGTGACCTTTGCCGTTGGCACGGTTGATGACGCATCGCGGCGGCTGCTGGATGCGGCACTGCGCGCGCTGGAACTGGGCATCCAAGCGGCGCTGCCCGGCAAGCATCTTGGCGATGTTGGTGCCGTGATCCAGCGCTACGCCGAGGGCGAGGGCTTCTCGGTCGTGCGGGAGTATGGCGGGCACGGCGTGGGCCGTTCACTCCATGAGGACCCCTTTGTGCAGCACTGCGGTGACCCACACACCGGGCTGCTCATCGAGCCGGGGATGGTCTTCACCGTCGAGCCGATGCTCAACGCGGGCGGCCCAGAGACGCGCCTCGCGCCAGATCGCTGGGCGGTGGTCACGGCTGATGGCTCGCGTTCGGCGCAGTTCGAGCACACGCTGGCCATCACGGATGATGGGCCGGAGATTCTCACACTGCCCTAGCATGCGTCTAGTGGATATGGCACGCCCTCCAAGCCGAACGCGCCATACTCATCCTACGCCAGAGGGGGCGCGCCAGTCGCGGATGAGGTCACTCAGGCGTTCCGTGCCGGTCTGGAGCACCTCTTCTACTCCGCGCCGCGTACGGGTGTCCTCGATGCCGAGCGGCCTCGCATGGCATGGTAGGTGCCGCTTGAGTGGCACCAGCTTTGCGCGCCTGGTCGCCTGGCAGTGTCCGTGGCCGCTGGCTCGGATATCCCCTCGCTAGAGCGTCCCGTCAGCGCGCCAGCGGGCGATGGTGGCCGCATCGTAGCCCAGCTCACGCAGGACTTCCTCGGTATGCTGGCCGAGCGTCGGCGGGGGCAGCCGCAGTTCCGCGGGCGTCTCGGAGAAGAGCAACGGCGAGTTCACCACGCCGACCTCGCCCGCGAGAGGATGCGCCATCGTCCGCGCGAGACCGAGGTGGTGGGCCTGGGGGCTGGCGAAGACCTGCGCCATATCGCGGATGGGGCCAGCGGGAACGCCCGCGCGCTCCAGCCGCTCCACTACCTCATCCGCTGGCAGCAGGGTCGTGCGCGCCTCGATCGCCGCGAGCAGCGCCGCGCGATGGCGCACGCGGTCGGCGTTGGTGGTGAAGCGGGCATCTTCGAGCAGTGGCTCTAGCGCCAGCGCCGCGCAGAAGCGCCGCCAGAGGTCGTCGTTGCCCGCCGCGACATTGCAGTAGCCATCGCCCGCGCGGAGGAGGTCATAGGGCGCGATCTGCGGATGCTGGTTGCCGACGCGCCCTGGCGCGTTGCCGGTCATCAGATAGCTGCTGGCATAATTTCCCAGTGCCGCCACTGTCGCGCCCAGGAGCGTCGTCTCCACCCACTGGCCGCGCCCCGTCCGCTCGCGCGCATAGAGCGCCGCCAGGATAGCCTGTGTCGCGAACATCCCAGCGAGGATATCGCAGACCGGCAGGGCGCTGCGCATCGGGCTGCCGTCCGGATCGCCCGTGAGCGCGGTCACGCCACTCATGCCCTGCAAGATGATATCGTAGGCCGAGCGGCGCGCCTCTGGCCCATCCTGGCCAAAGCCTGAGATAGAGCAGTAGATGAGCCGGGGCACACGCGCGTGGACGGTCTCGTAGCCAAAGCCCAGGCGCGTCATCAGCCCAGGGCGGAAGTTCTCCACCAGCACATCCGCGCGCTCGATCAGCCGCCAGAGCGCCTCACGACCGCCCTCACGCTTGAGATTGAGCGCGATGCCGCGCTTGTTGCGGTTGGCGCTGAGGAAGTACGCGCTCTCGCCCCCCTGGAATGGTGGCCCCCACTGACGGCTGTCATCGCCAACGCCTGGCTCCTCGACCTTGATGACCTCCGCGCCGAGGTCGCCCAGAATCATCGCGCAAAACGGCCCCGCGAGCGCCCGCGAGAGATCGAGGACGCGCACTCCCTCCAACGCCAGCATACGTCTACGCCTCCCTTCGCGCTCCCATGCCGCGTACGTCCCCACTCCGCGGGGAGTATGCCGCATCCCGTCCCCGCACGGCAAGGAAGCCAGCGCTAGTCGGCACGTGAGCGTGACGACGCTGCCATGAGCCGTTCGGGCGCCCGCCGAGTCCTCCCCCGAAAATACCCCGACGCGCGCGGATTGATGCGGCGCCGTGACTCTGCCGTAGCGGGCAACATTGCCGCCCCTGTCTCTCCGTGCTATAATTCCAAGCACGAGTTAGTGTAACTTGTACACCGAACTCGCGCCGCGAGTCGCTGGCGAGCGACGGCTACCACGGCGGCGAGGCGCGAGCCGAGAAACGGGCGCGCGGAAGAGAGGAGCCGGGCATGCCAACTTCAGTGAGCGCGGTAGGCGCTGGCTCTGAGGCACCGCACTGCGACGTGGCCATTCTCGGCGGCGGCATCGCTGGGCTTTCCCTGGCCTTGAGCCTGCCGGCTGGGCTGCGCGTCACGCTCGTGACCAAGGCCGCGCTCGGCGAGAGCAACACGCGCTACGCGCAGGGCGGGCTGGCGGCAGCCGTCGGCGCGGATGACGATGCCGAGCTGCACCTGCGCGATACGGTGGCCGCGGGTGCTGGCCTGGTGGATGAGCGCGCCGCGCGCGTCCTCGTGACCGAGGCGCGTGAAGCGGTCGCCTGGCTCATCGCGGCGGGCACGCACTTCGATGAGCGGCCCGATGCCTCTCCAGCGCGTGACGACGGGCTGGCGGCGCGCTATGATCTCACCCGCGAGGCCGCGCACAGCCGACGGCGTGTGCTCCATGCCCGCGACGCGACTGGCGCCGAGATCGAGCGCGCCCTCGTGGCGGCGATGCGGGCACGGCAGGGCGCGCACGTGCTCGAGCATACCCAGGCGCTCGAACTCGTTGTGCGCGACGGCGCCTGCGCCGGGGTGGATGTCCTGCATGATGGCCAGGTGCTGCGCGTGCTGGCGAGCCGGGGCGTGGCGCTGGCGAATGGCGGCGCGGGTCAGCTCTGGCTGCGCACCTCAAATCCACTGGGCGCTACCGCGGATGGCTTCGCGCTGGCATGGCGAGCCGGCGTGGCCTTGGCTGATCTGGAGTTCGCGCAGTTCCATCCCACGGTGCTCGTGCCCCCAAACGGCGACACCACCGAGGCCTTCCTCATCTCCGAGGCGGTACGCGGCGAAGGCGCCTGGTTGCGCAATCAGGCCGGCGAGCGCTTTCTGCCGCGCTACGCGCCCGAGGCCGAGTTGGCGCCGCGCGACGTGGTGGCGCGGGCTATTCTGAGTGAGATGCTGGCGGAGGGCGCGCCGAGCGCGTTCCTCGATCTCCGTCACCTACGCGCCGCCGAGACACATACGCGCTTCCCCACCATCGCCGCCGTCTGCCGACGCTATGGCCTCGACCTCGCTCGCGACCTCATTCCGGTCGCCCCCGCGGCTCACTACTTCATGGGTGGCGTGGCGGTGGATGCCTGGGCGCGCACGACGCTGCCTGGCCTCTACGCCGTCGGTGAGGTGGCCTGCACGGGCGTCCACGGCGCCAACCGCCTCGCCAGCAACTCGCTGCTCGAAGGGCTGGTCTTCGGTCGCCGTGCCGCCCGGCTCCTCGCGCGCACGACGACCGCTGATGCCTGGCCGAGCGCGCCCACGCTGCCTGGCGATGTGCTCACGTTCGAGCCACTGGTGCTGCCTGTCGGCGCGCACGCGGCGCCGATCGCCGAGGAGATACGCGCTGGGTTGCGCCGGGTGATGTGGCAGCGCGTCTCACTGCGACGTGACGAGGCCGGGCTGGCTGAGGCGCGCCGCGAGCTGCGCGCGTTGGCCGCGGCGGGGCCAGTGGACCCCGAGACGGCGAATATGCTGCTCGTCGCCCAACTCATCACCGAGGCGGCACAGGCGCGGCGCGAGAAGCGGCGCCAGCGCTGGTACGGGATGTCGTCGGTGCACCAGAGGTCGCCATGCGACAGCAGTGTCGGCACGCCGAACAGATTCACCACCAGCGGATCGGGCAGCAGGTCGAAATCGCAGGCTTCGGCGAATTGCAGGCCGACCATGAAGTCGCGGTTGCCGGGCATGAAGCCGACCGGCACGCCGGAATCGGCGAGCCGGCGCAGCGCCGCGGCCTCCGGCCCGTAATCGCGCAGGCCCTCGGCGTCGCCGATCCAGTACTCGAAGATGTCGCCGAGCAGGTACACGGCGGACGCGGCGCGCGCCGGGCCGTCGAGAAAGGCGATGAAGCGGTCTCGCAGCGGCGAGCGGCTGTCGGGCAGATGCAGATCCGACAGCAGCAGCGCCGGCC
>JADMIN010001058.1 GCA_015478575.1 Ktedonobacterales bacterium
AGATAGGACAGCGACTGGGTGAGCAGCACGACGCACCACAGCGTCGCCTCCCAGGTCGCCAGCCGGTGCGCGATGGCGACGCCGACCAGCGCCGCCCAGGTCAGCACCAGCAACGCCAACTCCTCGCGCGCCATCACCAGGCCCTGCACCAGCGCCGGTGCGTTCTCCATCTTCGGCGTGCGAAGGAAGGGGGCGCCCCGTGTGACGAGTCCCATCCAGACCGCCTTGCCGATGGTGTGGCTCAGCGCCAGCCCGGCAATTGCCGCCCCGAGCCGGTCGGCGAGGCCGCAGGGCACCCGCTTGCCGTAGAGGGCAAGAATCTGCGCCAGCTTGAAGATGAACAGGCCGATCGAGGGCAGCATGAACAGCACGATGGGGAACTCGAACCGCATCGGAGCCACGATCAGCCCGACCGACCAGGCGAGCCCCATGAGCAGGAACAAGAGCCCCAGCGCGTCGCCCGTCCACGGCAGCCAACCGGTGACGAAATGCCAGCGCTGGCCCCAGGTCAGGTCGCGGTTCAGCGGCGAGAGCAGCGCGCCCCGGTGCGCCCGGCAGATCTGCATCGCACCATAGGCCCAGCGAAAGCGTTGCTTGCGAAAAGCGGCAAAGTCGTCCGGCATCACGCCACGGCCGAAGCTGCGCGTCGCGTAGACCGCCTTCCAGCCCTGGCGGAACAGCCGCAAGCCAAGCTCCGCGTCCTCAGTGATGGTCCACTCCGCCCAGCCGCCGGCGCCCGCCAGCGCGGTGCGGCGGATCAGCGTCATGGTACCGTGCTGGATGATCGCGTTGCGCTCGTTGCGGTTCACCATGCCGAGATGGAAGAACCCGGCATACTCCCAGAACATCAGGCGCTTGAAGAACGATCCCGCGCGGTCCCGGTAGTCCTGCGGCGACTGGACGAAGCCCACCTCGGGGTCGGCGAAGCCCGGCGCCATGCAGCGCAGCCAGTCCGGCGAGACGATGTAGTCGCTGTCCAGCACGCCGACGATCTCGGCGTCTTGCGCCGTCTCACGCAGCGCGAAGTTGAGCGCGC
>JADMIN010000277.1 GCA_015478575.1 Ktedonobacterales bacterium
CCACGTCTACGAGATTGGTGGCCCACGCTTCACGACGATGGTGATCAAGGGCCCCCCTGGCGCGGGCAAATCAACGCTGGCGCTCCAACTCAGCGTGACGCTGGCGAAACAAGGCCATTACTGCATCTACTATTCCCTTGAAGAGGAGCGTACCGGGCTGGTGCAGGCGGCGGACACGTTTGAATGGCGCACGCCTGATCCCGTGCCAACCGGTCCCGTCCCCCTCATGAGCAGCGAGACAGGCAACGTGGAGCGGGAGGTGGTGCGCTACGAAGGCGTGCAATATCGGCACAGTCGCCTGCGGCTGGCACACCGTATGGATGAGCTACACCACGAGGGATGGCGTGTGGGCGCGGTGCTCGTCTCCTCGCTTGGCGATCGGGCGATGGCAATCAACATGCGCCTGCGTCACCTCCACCGCCAGTGGGGCGGCCAGCCCAAGGTCGTGCGCTGTGTCGTGATTGATAGTCTGGAAGGCTTCGCGAATGCGGGGCTGGAGCGCGAGGGCGAGCTTGCGGTCCCCCGCGCGGAACTGCTTCGCCTGAAGGATTTCTTCCGCGATCGCTGCCAGATGTTGGTGATTCTCGCTGAGGACGATGGCAGTGAGAAGCCAAGCTATGTTGATTTTGTCGCTGATGTGGTCGTGCGGTTAGGAAGCCGCGTAGATGATGATTATACGCTGCTCTTTGCCCAGGTGCTCAAAGCGCGCAATCAGAATCACGCTCTCGGCCAGCACCAGATCAAGATCCGCTCGCGCGCGGATAAGCGGCAGGCCCAAGATGCCGGCATCACCACCTTCGGCACGCTGGGACCAGGCGTGCAGGTCTATCCCTCACTGCATTATCGCTTGATGCGCGCCCTGGTGCGCCCGACCTATGATTCACGCATTCTCAGCTCTGGCCTCGCTGGGTTGGACGAGATGATCGCGAGTGATCCCGCACGCTATGGCGAGCGCGCGACGCCTTCGGTGGAGGCGATGGGTGACCAGGCGCGGCGTGGGCTGCGCAACCAGACCGCGAGCGCGTTGCTTGGCCATCTCGGTACGGGCAAGAGCCTGATCGCGATGAATTTTCTGGTCGAGGGCGTGCGTGAGAATACACCTGTCCTCTTGCTCTCTCTGCGCGATGATGAGGGGACGATCACCAGCCGACGTATTCCCCAGGAGCCAGGCCGGATGCGCTTTTCCTGGGATTCCACACCACAGGGCAAGCTCAATCATCGCTTTGAATGGGAGCTGGATGGCATCGCCCACGCGGCGCCGCACGCACGCGATCCGCGCCGCCTGCCCTACCTCTTTACGCTTGGCCCGGTCCCCTATGAAACGCTGAAGAGCGATGAACTTGCGCGCGCAGAGGCCGCGGCGGTCGCCCAGTTCCTGGATAGGCTCGCCGCGGCGTGCCCCCCTGGTGAGGCGCCGGAACGCTGGACCGCGGATGCTCGCCTGCATCTCTTCGAGGCCTACGAGGAGGCATGGGTGGCCTTCTCGCGCGAGATGGCTGGCCAACTCGTCGGTGATCCTGATCGTCAGGGGCAGCCCAAACGCATCGCTCTCCGGTATGCCAGCGAGGGGCGCGAGAGTGATCCCCCTCCTTGCCTGGTATGGGATAGCCGCACGTGGGATGCGGCCACACAGCGGGAGGGGGAGCCGGATACGTCATTGCTCAAGATTCTCTACTGGCGTCCAGGGTACATCACCCCTGAATACTTTGTGGACCGTCTCTTCCAAGAACTCAACGTGGACGCGGCGGGCAAGAGCCGGTTTGAGCGTGTCATCTTTGATGATATTTCGCAACTGGGGCAGCGCTTTCCCCTGCTGGCCAAGTCGCCTATCTTCCTGCCGACGCTGATTGATTCCTTCAAGTCGGCGGGCATTACCTCAGCCTTCCTTGGCGACACCGGTAGCGAGACCGACCGTGAGCTAAGTCATGGCGTGGCCACGATGGCGGACCATGTGATCCGCACCAAGATACGTGACCGCCGTTACCTGAGCAGTACCAGCCCCAAGCCCTCATTGTTCACCTTCCCCGGTCTCTACCCAGGCCACGAGCTGGAGATTGATCCGCGCCATCGCGCCATTGTCGTGGAGATCGAAGCACGGCCTGGAGCGCGCCAGCAAGCGCCCCACCACCTCGTCGTACGCCCAAGCGCGCGCGGATCAACCCCGGGCCAACCAGCACGCCAAGAGGCGGAACTGGTACCACTCGACTGAAGGGGGCACCCGGCGCGAAACGCTGGCGCGTCGGGCGGCGGGTGCGTTGCCAGGGAACCACTTCCGTAGGGGCTTCATCCCCAAGCGGACATGTGGCCATGAAAGTGGGTCAACTTCACATCGTCGTTCATGCTGGATGCATGCGCGCGTCGTGGCACAGACACATGATGTCAGGAATAGCGCGGTAGACTACTCCTGTGAGCGCCGCGGAGATAGGCACCGAGCGAATGCGCGGCGGAATGGCGAGGAGGCAGGGCAACAGATGCGTCAGATGTATCCAGCCCCAGACGGGGAGGCTTCCGGCGAGCGGCGCCGCTGCCGGGCCATTGGCGAGTATGCGATATCCTACCCCGATCCGATCTCCGTGGGTGCGGGCGAGACGATCGCGGTGAGTGAGAAGAGCGACCAGTGGGCAGGCAACCCCGCTTGGGTCTGGCTGTGGTGTACTGATGCGCGCGGCAAGAGCGGCTGGGTGCCCAGCCGGTGGATCGAGTTCGACACCGCCGGTGGGAACGGCCAGATCCGTCGCGACTACTCCGCGCGGGAGCTTGGCGTCGCCCGCGGCGAGGAACTCTGGGCCGAGCGCGAAGAGAGCGGGTGGCTGTGGTGTGTCAGCGCGCGAGGGCAGAGCGGCTGGGTTCCGGCTGACCGGGTGGAGTTCCTTCCCTAGCGCCAGCCCGTGCCTCCCCGCTCGTCCCCGATGGGATGACGATCGCCAGTTGAAGCGGCATGCTGACGCCATCGTGGGGCGGCTTCTTCATCGCGCTCTTGTCATGCGCTCCCCTCCCGCGCCCTTGGCTCGGCGCCTCCTTGGCGCATCCGGTCGCTGCCGGTGGCCGCGTGCTACAATACCGTGTCGGAGCGGTCCTCGATGCCTCTTTCGCGCGGAAAGGGGCCGGGGGCGGGCGAGCGAGAGGAGCGAGCGGTATGGCACGCGGCGAGCGGCGAACGCGACACGGGCATGCGGGCGGGCATGGGGCCGAGCGCTCCCATCACGCGGTGCCTCAGTTGACGGATGACCAACGCGCCGCCGTGGAGGCGCTGGTCGGCGAGGTCTCTGCCCTGGCCCAGGCGCTACGCCAAGCGCAGTCAGACGGCAGAGCGGCGCTCGCCGCCCAGTTGGAGCGCGTGGAGCAGGTCGAGGAGCCGGTGGCGCTAGCTTTCGCCATCCGCCTGGGCGAGTTGCGTGGCGAGCAGGGAACCGACGCCGCCAACGTGGCCGCCGCTCTAGGCGAGTTGGAGCCGCGCCGCGAGGTCGCGCGTGAGGCGCGCCGTGCCCGTCTGCGCTTAGGATCCACCGGCATCGTGCCCACGCTCGTCATCCCGCCGCTTCCTGTGGGGGCCGTCGCGGCGCCCTTCACTCCGGCCCGCGCCGCCGCCGCCGATCCATCATCCGCGGCAAGCTTCAGACATGGACCTCGGCTCGTCGAAGCCTATGCCACACGCTCACGCGAGAGCGGCGAGATGTCGCTGCTGCTGGGCTGGCAGGAAAGCCTCGACCCCGATCAGGTGCGCGGCCACCTGTTCCTGCTGGATTTCTGGCACGACGGCGTGCGTGACTTCTCCATCACCGAGATGATGACGCGCCGCCACTTCACGCGCGATCTCGTGAGCAAACTCAAGAGCACTGAGGACGTGAAGTCTCTTCCTCTTCCCTGGGAGCAGGCACGTCACCTTGTGCTCGAAGCACTGGAAGTGAACGATTGGCGCGGCACGACCCCGGCGGAAGCGTTTACGGAGCAGCGCGCGCAACTGGAGGCGCGGCTGCTGGGCGAGCCGGAGGACGAGGTGGCGCGCGCCGCGGTCGCCGCTGAGGAAGACCGTTTCAGGCGCGAAGGGGATCGCCCCTTCATCGCCCCCGATATGGAGCCGGATGAGACGGTTGCCAACTGGATTGGCGCGTGGAGCTACGGCGACTACGGCCTGGCCTATGACCTGCTCGCTGACGACAATCCCCTACGCCAGGCGCAGACGCGCGAAGAGTATCTGGCGCTGCGCCGCCAGTGGGCCGCCGAGGCCGAGCCAGCGGCGCTGCGGATGACGCTGGTGCGCGAGCAAGAGCGGCGGGCGAGCGCGCTCTGGGTGCCTGGCGCGACGGGTGCGCTGGCGGGAGCCGGCAAAGAAGTGGAGGCGTTCTGGTCGGCCACGCTCAAAGACTCGCCGCTCGGCGGGCAGATCGAAGAGGTGCCGATGGCCACGCTCCTCAGCCAGGAGACCGGTCGCCACTGGTACTGGACCGCCTACACGTTGCGCCACGACCGCGCGCATGGCTTGTGGCTGCTCAGTCGCCTGCGCGACGAGGGCAAGGCGGCTCAAGGGCTGACGCTGGAGGAGCTGCAACGGCGGCTCAAGGACGCGCACGACGAGATGGAGCAAATGGCACAGACGGCGCCGCCCAATCCCGGCGACAAAGAGGCGACCGAGCTGGTGCGCCGCCTCACCGGCCTCATCTCCACCGCGCTGCACTATGATGACGCGCTGATCGTACGGCTGCCACTGGATGAGGCGACGTATCGTGCCGCTGTGGATGACGCCCGCGCCCTCGCCAACCACGAGCGTGCCGCCGCACTGCTCGAGCG
>JADMIN010001059.1 GCA_015478575.1 Ktedonobacterales bacterium
ATCTCATGTCGTGGCGCGACGCATCGCCGGGCATGTGGGCCGGCGTGTGACGCGCCGATCAGCCGTGACGGACGATGCGGCCCAGCAGCTCCTGCGCCTTCTGCGCCCGCGCGCTGTCCTCGCGCTGGATCTGCAGGAAGAACTGCTCCAGATCGTTGTTGCCAGCCTGCCGCGCATCCTGCACGTACTGCGCGTTGGTCGTGCCGCTCTCCAGCGCGTGGTAGAGCACGCTCACCAGATCGTACATCTCGTTTGGCGTTCCGGTGATGGATTGTCCCGCTGTTCCGGGAATAGTCGACATCCGCAGTCCTCCTCTGTCCTTCAAGGGCATGACGTCCGTTACCGTTCCGTCTCCTCGTGTCCTCCTCGCACCGCCATCCGAAGCGGCCGGCGGCAGCCCGGAGACGCGCGGCGCGCGTCGGGACGCGAGTTGGTAGGCAGCACATCGCGTGCCACGGGCGCGCGCCGGCTGGGTCGCCCACCAGACCCCGCGTGACAGGCGCGCGCCGCGCGTGCTATCGTGAGTGGGCGTGCCGCCACGACGTGGCGCGGCGGGCGCAGGCGGGCGCGGGCGATACCAGGGACGGACACCGCCGCGATGGGAGGGTGGACATCTCGTTGGACGAGCCATGGGAGAAGCCGGATGGCGTGATCGCGCCCGGCCGCTCCGCCGCGAGCGGCTGGGAGCCGGCGGCGTCGGGCGCCCCGGCGCGCGCGGTACGCTGGCGGTGGGTCGCGGGCCAGGCGGTCGCGCTGTGGCTCGCCACGCGCGTCGCGCTGCTGGTCTTTACCGGCTTCGCGGTCGCGTTTCGTGTCGGGCCGCGCGTCCCGGTGGTCACGCTCAGCCCGCGCGCGCTGGCGCTCGCCTGGCAGCGCTGGGACGCGCTCTGGTACCTCGGCATCGCGCAGCACGGCTACACCAGCGCCCAGGCCACCGCGTTCTTCCCGCTCTACCCCCTGAGCATTCGCGCCGTCACGCTCATCATCGGGCCGCACTGGCTGGCCGCGGGGCTGCTGGCCGCCAACCTCGGCACT
>JADMIN010000278.1 GCA_015478575.1 Ktedonobacterales bacterium
GGCCAGCCGGATGATGGTCACACGCTGCCTGGCTATGAGGTCATGCGCGCCGCTGGTCTGCCGGTGGAGCGGCTGGCTGCCGCTGAGTGCGCCGTGCGCTTCCCACAGTTCCAGCCGAATGCGTTTGGCGCCATTACGTATAATCCTCAGGGCGGTATGCTTCATGTGCGGGCCTGTATGCTGGGGCTTGCCGAGCGGTTGCGCGCGCGGGGTGGCACACTCCGTGAGCAGGCGCGCGTCGCGTGGGTCGAGACGGCCGGTGATCGCGGTCGGGTGGTGCTGGCGGATGGCGCCGTACTCGACGCGGATCGGGTGGTCGTGACGGCGGGGCCGTGGGTGCGTGATGTGCTGCCCGATCTCGCGCTGCCGGTGCGCGTCACGCGCCAGCAGATCTGCTACTTCGCGGGGCTGGACGCTGAGCGCTTTGCCGTGGGGCGCTTCCCGGTTTTCTTGGCGCATATGGCGGAGTATGGCTTCCCGCTGCACGGGCCAGGATGGCTCAAGGTGGGCACGCATACCTTCCATGAGACGGTGGATCCCAATGAGGGCTATCCGCCTGACCTGGCGGAGGTCGAGGAGGTGCGCGGGTTCCTGCGCCGCGTCGTTCCGGCGGCCGCTGAGGGTGAGCTGGCGCTGGTGGATCGCTGTATGTATGATGTGACGCCCGATGAGGACTTTATCCTCGATCGGCATCCTGGGGGGCGTGGCGTGGTCATCGGCTCAGGCTTCTCTGGCCACGGTTTCAAGTTTGGCGTGCTGATCGGGGAGTTGCTGGCCGCGCTGGCACAAGACGAGCCACCGGCGTTTCCCCTGGAGCGCTTCGCGCTCGCGCGCTTCGGCGGGTGATGAGGTGGGGGTGATGGGGCGGCGCGTGGTGCCTCGCGCCTACGGGCGCCGCGCTCGTTTGACACTCCTTGCGGAGGCTCGTACCATGTGCTAGGACGCGGGATGCGCTGAGGCGCGGGGGTGCCCCCGCCGTGAGGGCGTCTGCCCTCTTCCGCTCATCCGCGATGCGCTGAGAAAGGGTCGCATGAAGATGACCGAGGGCACCGCTGGCCGCGTGCCGCTGACGACCATCGGCATCCTATACCGCGATCGCTCCGATGCCGCCATCGCGCTGTCGGAGGCGCTTACGGAGCGGCTGCGCACGAGCGGGCGCAGGGTGTGGTCCGCGGCGCTGCCGAAGGGCGAGGTGGAGGATGGGTCGAGGCTGGCGGGCACCGAGGTGGTGCTGGTGCTGGGCGGCGATGGCTCGATTCTCACCGCCGCGCGGATGTGCGCGCCGCTGGCAATTCCTATCCTGGGTATCAACTTTGGTCGGGTGGGATTTCTTACGGAGCTCGAGCCGTCCGAAGTGGATGAGAAGTTGCCGTTGTATCTCGGCGGAGACTATTGGGTGGATGAGCGCGCGATGCTCCAGGCGGAGGTGGGCATGGGCAGCGCGCGCCAACGGTTTATCGCACTCAACGATGTGGTGATGGTGCGTGGGGCGGAGCCGCGGGTGATTCGCATCAAGGTCTGGCTCGATGGTCACTACTACAACACGACCGTCGCGGATGGGGTAATCGTCTCGACCGCCACTGGCTCGACCGCCTACAACTTGGCCGCGGGCGGGCCGATCTTGCACCCGCAGGTACGCAGCAGCGTGCTGACGCCTATCGCGCCCCATCTGGCGGCGGATCGCTCACTGATCCTGGAGCCACACGCGACGATCTCGCTGGAGCTCCAGCCGGATTCCGACGGTGCGATCCTCTCGGCTGACGGCCAGATCAACCATGAGGTGTCACCAGGCGCGCAGGTCACCATCACCGGCAACACGCATTTGACGCGCTTCTTGCGCCGCCGCCCGCCGACCCACTTTTATCGTATTCTTGCCGCGAAATTGCGAGATACGCTCTAAATGCTGCTCGAACTGACCATCTCGGACTTTGCCATCATTGACCATCTGCGGCTGCCGCTTGGTCCGCACCTCGATGTCTTCACTGGGGAGACGGGGGCGGGCAAATCCATCCTCGTAGATGCCATCTCCGTGCTGGTGGGCGAGCGTGCCACGAGCGAGGTGGTGCGCGCGGGCAGCGAGCGCGCCTCGGTGGAGGGCGTCTTCGATGTCGCGCCGTTGCTGCGGGCGGAAGCGCACCTCGCACGTCTGCCGAGGCCAGGGCACGATGAGGGCGACCAGAGCGACGAAAGCCCTGACATTCCGAGGCTCGGTAGCGTGCTGGCTGAACTGGGCATCGAGGCTGAGGACGGGACACTGATCTTGCTGCGCGAGGTCTCGCGCACGGGTCGGGGCATGGCGCGGGTGAATGGACGGGCGGTGCCGCTCTCCGTCTTGCAGCGCATTGCCGGCTATCTGATTGATATTCATGGCCAGTCGGCGCATCTGGCGTTGTTGCGGCCAGAGCGGCATATCGTCTATCTGGACCGTTACGCCAATACCGTCGAGTTGTGTCGGCAGGTGGCCGAGTTGGTCGCGCAGTGGCGCGCGGCGCGCCGTGAGGGTGAGCGGCTGCGACGCGATGAGCGCGAGATCGAGCGCCGTATCGCGCTGCTCCACTATCAGGTGGAGGAGATCACTGCCGCGCGGCTGCGTGCTGGTGAGGTGGAGGAGTTGGAGCGTGAGCGTCGCATGCTCACCAATGCCGAGCGCCTGACCGAGCTGTGCGCCGTCGCGCATGAAACGCTGGCTGGCGGTGAGGGCGGCGATGAGGGTGGCACGGCGCCTGGCGCGGTGGATCGGCTCGCCGGTGCCCAGCGGGCGCTCGCGGATCTGCTGCGGCTGGACGATAGTCTGCGCGAGCAGTTGGCCGCGCTGGAGCAGGCGCTCTTCCTCGCGGAGGATGTGGCGGCGGCTATCCGCTCCTATCAAGAGGAGATCGCGTCAGACCCTCAGCGGCTGGCTGAGGTGGAAGAGCGGCTGGATCTGATCGCCCGCCTGCGCCGCAAGTATGGCGCGACCATCGAAGCCATGCTCGCCTTCGCCACGGAGGCCAGCGCCGAGTTGGAGGATCTCTCACATCGCGAGGAGCGGGCCGCCGCGCTGCAAGAGGAAGAGCAGGCACTGCGAGGCCGGGTGGGTACGTTGGCCGCGCAGCTTTCCGCGCGCCGGAGGCAGGCGGGCATACAACTCGCCGCCGCGATGGAGCGCGAGCTGAATGACTTGAATATGCAACGTGCCCGCTTCCAGGTGGGCATGGCGCAGCAGCTCGCCGCTGATGGCGCGATTGTCGGTGACGTGGTGGCCGCGAGCGGGGGCGTGGCGCCTGGCACGTATGCCTTCACGGCGACGGGTATTGATCGCGTGGAGTTTTTGATCGCGCCCAATCCTGGAGAGCCACTCAAGCCGCTGGCGCGTATCGCCTCTGGTGGGGAGACCTCGCGGCTGATGCTCGCGCTCAAGAGCATCCTCTCGGAGGTGGATGCGGTGCCTATTCTCATTTTCGATGAGATTGACGCCGGTATCAGTGGACGCAGTGGGCAGGTGGTTGGTGAGAAGCTGTGGCAACTCGGCCGGTCACATCAGGTGTTGTGTGTGACGCACTTGGCGCAGATCGCGGCGATTGGTGACGCGCACTACCACGTGAGCAAAGTCGTGCGGGGCGAGCGCACCTCGACGCACGTACGGCAGTTGGCGGCGGCGGAGCGTATCGAAGAGATCGGGCAGATGCTCGGTGGCGCGAGCACGAAGGCGGCGCAAGCCAACGCCGCCGATCTGCTTCAGCGCGCGCATGCCTGGCAAGCATCGCATGAGCTGAAGGCGCTGGATACGATGCTGGGGGGCCGGTAGCATGCGCGGCGTGATGGGGCGTAAGTGGACGCGCTTTTTGTGAAGGATGGGGAGCCGCTTGATGCTCGGCGGTAGGATATGAGGCTATGGGACTTTCCGCGCAGGACCAATGGGGGGCCGCGCCGCGATAATCCGCGATGTCTGTAGGGGTGGCCGCGGCTGAAACTACGCAGCCCGCCTCTGGAACGCATGGCCGATATCGTGGTTCCACCGCATGCTGTAGTGCTGTATAATGAGGGAGGTATGGTTCGGCCACGATGGTGGCCATGGAACCAATGCCAAGACGTGAAGGAGGAAGCGCGCTGGACTCCACTCAACTTGCGAAAATCATCGCGGAGATCGCCGCGGAAAAAAAGGCGGCGGATGTGGCGATGCTGGACATCCGTGAGGCATCGGTCATTGCCGATTTCTTCGTCATTTGCACGGGGGCCAACCCGCGGCAGATTCAGGCGGTCGCCGACGCGGTGGAAGAGCGGCTCAGCGAATTGCATGTGTGGACGCGCGGGCGTGAGGGAGAGGCGACTTCTGGGTGGGTGTTGCTGGATTGTAGCGATGTGATCGTCCATATCTTCGGGCCGATGGAGCGCGAGTTCTATCGCCTGGAGCGGCTTTGGAGCGGAACTCCGACCGTGGTGTATCTGCAATGAGGGTGCGCAGAAGGGTGACGGCGATGGGGACGTTACGTAATCGGTTCTTTGTTGAGGGAATCGTGCTCGGAGGCATGTGTGGCGTGGTGCTCGGCTCGCTGATCGCCTTTCAGGTGGGCAGTGAGCGCATACATGCCGCGCGGCGCTTGGTCGGGCGCGTCGCTCGCCGCCAGGAGCCTGACATTCGCTTCGAGTTGATTCGCCAGTAGTCGCTCGCTGTGGCGTCGGCCTAGTCGCCGATTCGCCCGCACCGTGGCGCCATCTCAGTGTCATTGCGCTCAGGTCATTGTTGCGCTCAGGTCATTGTTGCGCTCAGGTCATTGTTGCGCTCAGGTCATTGTTGC
>JADMIN010000279.1 GCA_015478575.1 Ktedonobacterales bacterium
GCGGGCGCGGTGTCCTCCACTGGCGCGGCTGGATAGGGGGCGGGCGGCGGTGCGAACGGGAGGTTGCAACGGGGACAACTGATCGCGGAGGGGTGGACCTGCTGGCCACAACGAGGGCAGTTCGTCACAAGGATCCTCTCTTTCGCATGAGCAGCGGCTCTCTCACCGCTGCCGCGCGATCTCGTCGCCGTCTTGGGCCGCCGATGCTTTCCGTGCCTGGGCAGTAGTATAGCGCGTCTGGGTCATGAGTGATCGTGCATAGGTCGTGCGGAAGTGTACCACTCAGCAATTGTTCTGGCAACTCGCCCCCGCGAAAGGGCCAGGGCAGGGGCTGTGGCCCCGTTCCGCCTGTGGTAGAGCGAACGCCCATCTCCACGAATGGCGCACGTCGGTGGGCCAGGGGGCGCTCCAGCCACGCATGGGGAGCATGCTGCCGGGCGGGCCAACTAGATAATGCGGTCCTTTGTCTACGTCCAGGACAGCACACGGCAGGCGAAGCGGAAATCTACGTACCGTGGGCGCTTTACATGCCAGTTGCCCGCTGGTATGATGGCTCCATCAGCAAGTGAGCTTAACCGGCACGCCCGCGGAAGTGCGCGGGTATGACGCCGCTCGCGATGAGGGTCGGAGAGGTCGGTTATAGCGGCTGAATGGAGGGGTACTGTGCCGACAAACAAGAAGAAGATGGCTGATGTGGTGGTGGCGGAGACGACCGCGGCTCCCAAGCGGCGGGGGCCGCGCGCGGGTTCAGAGAACGCGCGGCGTGGGGGCATGGCCGTGAGAGAGAAGTATGGCCCAGAGTTCTTCGCCAAGATTGGGTCGAAGGGAGGCCGCACCGTCCGTGAGCGGCGCGGCCCGGATTTCTACGCGACCATCGGGCGCATGGGTGGGCAGACGACACGCGACACCCTGGGTGCCGCGCACTATGAGCGCATCGGGCGCATGGGTGGCTTGCGCTCCCGGCATCGCGAGCGCGAGGCCCTGGAGGCCAGCAAAGAGAAGGTGTAGCGCGCGCCTGAGCGTTTACTCCATGCGGCTCCCACGGCAGTCGCGCGTGCTTGCCACATGGGGCGGGGCACACCGCACGGCGTCTCTTTCCCTCTGAGCGGAGGGGCGTCACGCGGTGTGCCATTTCGTGCGCTCTTCGAGCCTCTTCACACGCGCTCGAAGGCGCGGCCGTGGTTGGCGCGGGCGCGCACCTGGTCCACAATCAGTTCCATCAGCCGGTCGCGCGCGGTCCAGCGAGCGGAGATGCGCGCCGGATCCAGCCGATGTGCCCGCACAATGCCCCGCAGTGCGGCGAGATCCAGCGTACCAAGGGCGGAGCGCAGTCCCGCCTCACCGCGCTCACGCAGCAGGGCGAACGGATCGGGCGGCGAGTTGGCGGTGCCCTCGGCGCGGGCAGAGGCCAAGCGTGCCTTGCGGCTGCGCGGGGCGTCCGCGATGGCCAGCAATCCGCTCTCGCGCACCAGCGTGAGGAGCTGGCCAGCGAAAGCGGGATCGCGCTCCGCCCGCGCCGCCAACCCGCGCAGGAAGACGCCAAGCGCCGTCATCTCCGTCTGGCTCGTGGAGTCAACGCGCGACATGGATGAGATACTCCCGTGTGAGCGCACTCAGGTGCTCGTATGGACCAGGGCTGCCGTACTTTTGCTGCAAGGTATTGATGGGTGCCATCACGTCCGCGGCTTCGGCGATGTGCGTGGACTCTGGAACCATGCTCTCGAAGACGATGGGGAAACGCCGCTCCACAAAATCCTCACGTAGGCGCCGCACCATCTCGGTATGCAGCAGGGTCTGCGCGCGGATTTTGGAGATGACGATGCCGAGCGCGCGGATATTGCGGCGCGTGCAGCGGCCAAAGTGATCAACACGGTCGAGAATGGGCGGAATGCCGAGGACCGAGAGGATGTCGGGCACGACGGGCACGAGATAGGAACTGGAGATGGCCAGCCCATTGAGCGTGACGATGCCGAGCGAGGGAGGGCAATCAATCAACACATGATCGTAGTAGGGCAGCACACCCGCGAGCGCATCCCGTAGCGCGAAGATGGGGCCGCGCTCGTAGCCCTCGAAGTCCGTAAGCTGAGTGACGCGATCCTGAATCTTGATGAGACGTAGGCTGGAGGGCAGCAGGTCCAATCCCTTGACGTTGCCCCCAATGTTGGAGACATCGCGCAGAATCGCCTCGTCGGCGTCGAAGCGGGTGGTGCGCTTGACCTGATCGGCGAAGAGCTGGTAGATGGTGCGACCTGATTCGTCGCGCGCTTTCCACTCCATCTCCGGAATCAGGCTCACGGTCGCGTTTGTCTGTGGATCGAGGTCAATCACGAGCACACGCTTGCGATGTTCAAGGGCCAGGAAATGGGCAAGGGCAACGGTGATGGTCGTCTTGCCGACACCCCCTTTGAGGTTGATGACGCTGGTGACCACTGGCATGGATGCGCCCCTTCCGCCGAGCCGCGAGCAGCCTCTCTGGCCGCCACGTGCGCTTGTATTCTACCTAGCGCTCGCTCGTGGGACAAGGAGTCGGCCTATTCGGGCTATCTGGCAGGGCGGCTGCCCGGTGTGCGCGAGAGCAGACGCGCGTGGATGCGCAGCCGCTCGTCGTACCAGTGCAGGCGACCACCCAGCCCAAGCCCGGCCAGCGGCTGCTCTAGGTGGGCAAACGGTGCCGCGCGCAGCAGCAGCTCGGCGTATGCCTGGCTGGCATAGAGGACGAACGTCAGCGGCTCGGCGCTGCGTTCGATGCGCTCGCGCATCTGCGCGGCGACGCGCTCGGCCCAGCGCCACCGTTCGCCAGCGGCCAGCGCGTGCAGCGCGGGCGCCTCGGCTCCCACCACCTGCCGCGGGGCCAGCAGCCCGTGGGTTGTGCTCAGAATGTACCATTCACCGTATTCGCGCTCGCAGTAGTCACGCGCCCGCCGAAAGACGGGCGAGGGATCATACTGTTCGCGGGCGCGGCAGATGCCGCCCCGGCGGCGCTTGGGGGCCGCGATCAGCCCGATGTGCGTGCTCATCCTCCGCGCTCCTCTCACACATCATGCGCCGCGCGTGGACCTAACCCGCGCCGCCCGCTGAGCGCGGCCACGCCGCGCCTCCACCCCGGTGGCATCCTCTATCATGGCAAAAGCGAGCGTTTTGCTCAACGGGAATGGCCGCAACGGGGAAGGGTGGACGTGGGTGTCTTAGGAGGTGGCCAGTGCGCTGAGATGGCGGTACCTCCCAATATACCAGCGGATGGCGCCCGCATACTCCGCGTGGCTCCACGTCAGGGGCGAGACGGAGAGCGGGGCGCCGGTCGTGGGATTGACCTGCTCCGCCAGGACGCCGCTGGGCAGGGCGCGCGCGCGCACCCATTCCAACCAGCCCTGCGCTTGTTTGAGTTCGTCGAGACTGCGAGCGCAGGCGATCTGGTATTCCGCGAGCCAGCAGGCGCAGATGAACCACGGGTTGCCCGGCACGTTGGCAATGTCCTGGCTGACCTGATGATAGTAATCATTCTCGTAGCGTGCCACGCCGCCCACCTCAGTCCGCATGGTCAGCCGGTCGGCCACCGCCGCCATCGTCCGGTGCACCTCGTCGCTGGTCGCGTCGAACATGCCGAATTGATACAGCCCTGAGATGCTGGCATCAATCGTCATATCCTGCGTCATGGCGCCCCCTGGCTCGACGTAGACCGTGCGGACAAAGCGCCCCGCGTCGTTGTGCCAGAGGTACGTGCGCGTCGCCGCCTTGATCTCTTCCGCGGCCTGCCGATAGCGGCCCGCCACATCCTCCTCGCCGAAGGCTTCGGCGAAGTTGGCCGCGGCCACCAGCCCGGCATACACCGCCGCCACGGTATACGCATGCACGCCGCGACGCTCCTCCCAGAGATCCCACGAGGGTCGCGGCAGCCGTGTCTCGGCATCACGATAGCTCACCATGAAATCGGCGGCCTTGATGACGAGCGGGCGATACAGGGGGCGGATGAACTCCACCTCATGGAAGAGCGTGTAGTGTTGCCAGAGGGCGTAGACGACCAGCGCGGTCTCATCCTCTTGGATGGGCAAGATGGCGTTACCTTGCTTGTCTACCCACGGCTCCCAACTGCTGCCCAATGCGCCCGCGGGCGTGTACTTATGCAGCAGATAGCCATCGTCGGTAATCATGCGGCGGCAGAAGTCGAAGAAGGTGGCTGTGATGTCACCATAGCCAGCATGGCTGAGCACATTGGCCACCAATGCGCCATCGCGTGGCCACATGTAGGCGTAGCTATCGCGGGCAAATGTCCAGACATCGCCGTCGGTGGCGGCGATGATGGCGCCATCGCCATCAATCTGTGTGCGGATCAACAGCAAGCTACGTTTGTAGAGATCTACTAGTGGCGCGGGCAGGCCACAGGTATCGAGGGGCTTGGCGTTCAGCCAGAGGTGCCAATACTTGCGTGTGCGCGCGATGAAGCTCTCTGGCCCACGGTGGATGACCATCGCGTTGAGTTGGCGCACGCCGCCAAAATCGGCTGCCGCGGCGAGCCAGTGGTAGCAGTAGCGGCTGGCGTTTGGCGCGATCGTGCCCAGGTGGAACCCGGCGCAGCTATCCACGGAGCCTTGCGCGATGGGGTTGCCTTCCAGCACGCCGTCCTCCGCGTCGCGCCAGGTGCCCTGCTGCCCATTGAATTCTTTGTACCCCGTCGCCCAATGGCGGATGCCCTCCTCGGCCTGGCGCTCCCCCTCCGGCGCGCCCGCGTGCTCATCACCGACGATGCCATTCACGAGCATGTCGCAGGTATCCTTATAGGC
>JADMIN010001060.1 GCA_015478575.1 Ktedonobacterales bacterium
CGCTGGCTGGGCGAGACGCTGGCAGCACACCACGCCCGAAGAGAAGGCCAAGCTCACCACGCGCCGCGCGCGCCTCATGCCCCACCAGGGCCGCCGCCGCGGCGGCTCCCGCCCCTACCTCGCCCTCGATGACGCGGATAGCACCGAGCAGACCCAGGAAGATCTCGCCCACCAAGACGGTCGCGCCCGCGGCGTACGCCAGCGCGATGCCCAGCGCCGCCGCCGCCAGGTGCGTCGGCCCGCCGGGAAGGTGATGCGTCATGATGATCGCGACGACTTCCGTGCCGAGCACTCCACTCACGCCAGCGATCAGCGCGATCCGGGCGACACGCTGCCAGACGAGCAGCAGCGTTCCGAACGTGTGCTCGATCAAGCGTTTGGCCGTGTTCGTCGTTTCCTGTGACACCGCCGTCCTCCCCTCGTCCTATACGCAGTTGAAGCGGTACCCACTTTCAGCCTATTGTATCACGGGCGGCGGAGGCGCTCTTGCGGCCATCAATCGAGGCCATGCGGCGTGGCTCAGGCCAGCGGGCGCTCCGTGACGCGCTCCACTCCCCGCTCCACTCCCGCCGCGGCAAACAGGTGGGGGTAGCGCAAGGGCGTCTGGGGAGCGGCAGCGCACGAGAAGGCGTTACGCCCGCTGAATAGAGGGGGATGACATGAATCTGGTGTTTATCTACGTGCCGGTGATGGACCTCGAGGCCTCGCTCGCATTCTATCGCGAGACGCTCGGCTGGGAGGAGACCTGGCGCGAGGGCGAGAGTACGGCGGCGATGCGCTTGCCTGGCAGTGAAGTCGAGCTCATGCTCGATGTGGATGTGAGTGAAGCGCGGAAGGCTGGCCCTTTCCTAAAAGTCGAGAGTGTGGATGCGTTCTATCGCGAGCACGAGGGTAAGCTCGCTTTCCTCTTCGCGCCCAAGGACATCCCCCCAGGACGCTACGTCGCGTTCGCCGATCCCGAAGGCAACGTCATCCGCCTGATGGATAGCTCAAAGGAGAGCATGGAGCCAGCGTAGACCGGCCAGTTTCGGCC
>JADMIN010001061.1 GCA_015478575.1 Ktedonobacterales bacterium
GTCTGGCTGTGAGCCGGGGTCTTGAAAGGATCATCAACGTCGAAAGCTTTCGTGGACGAGTCCTCACGCTGGCCGCCACGGGTGGCCTGGGTTTTGGCGCCTACGCCGCGATGGCGTTCGCGCTGGGGATAGATGAGCTGACCATGGTGTGGCAGATGCTGGCGGTGCGCGTGCGGCCGGCCAGGGCAACCTGAAGGCGGAACTGAGCATGGAAACAGCCGCGGGCCAGGTGGCCGAGGCCAGGCGCCTCACGCTTTCGGGCCTAGCCGCCAGCGCGCGCCCCAAGCAATGGAGCAAGAACCTGATCGTCTTCGGGCCCATCGTCTTCGCCCGCGATCTTCTGTCCGGGCATCTGCTGGCGCGGGCGATCCTCACCTTCATCGCGTTCTGTCTCGTGTCGAGCTGCGTGTACCTCATCAACGACGCGATAGATGTCGAGAGCGACCGACGGCACCCCGAGAAGCGGCTGCGCCCCCTGGCGGCGGGACAGATCACCCTGCCGCAGGCGCTGGTCGAGATGGTGGCCTTGGGGCTGCTGTCCCTTGTGGCGGGCTTTGTGGTTGGGTGGCCGGTGGGCCTGGCCGTCGCCGGTTATCTGGCGCTCATGACCGCCTACTCGTTCGTTCTCAAGCAGCTGGTGCTCATTGACGTGTTCGCCATCGCCTGCGGCTTTATTGTGCGGGCGGTGGCGGGCGCGCTCGCCATCCACGTCTCCATTTCGCCGTGGCTCTATCTCTGCACCTTGCTCCTGGCGCTTTTCCTTGCGCTCAGCAAGCGCCAGAATGAACTGGCCACGCTGCAGGACGGGGCCGCTGGCCATCGAAAAATCCTGGACGAGTACACTCCCGCGATGCTCGACCAGATGACTTCTGTCGTGACGGCCTCCACCATCATGGCCTACTCGCTCTACACCTTCTCGGCTGAATCGCTGCCGGCCAACCACGCCATGATGCTCACCATCCCGTTTGTGATCTATGGCATCTTTCGCTATCAATACCTGGTCCACAAAAAGAGCCTCGGCGGCGCCCCGGAG
>JADMIN010000280.1 GCA_015478575.1 Ktedonobacterales bacterium
GCGTCATCCTGGGCTTCTTCTTTGCGTGGCTCTGGGACAGGGCGCGGTCTGAGGGGCACTGGGGCGATGTGGGCGTTGGGATAGTGTGGGGAGGCTACAGCTTCCAGTAGGCCAGGCCCGTGGTCGCAACGACCACAACAAGGGTGAGCCAGTCGAGCAATCGCAGTCGTCCCTCATGCAGCAGCGTCGCCTCGCCCGTCACGCTATAGCCTCGTGCTTCTAGCGCCGCCGTCAATCCCTCGGCGCGCCGGAGCGCCGCCTGCACCAGTGGCACCAGCAGTGTGCTCATCCCCCGGATGCGTGCCGTGAGCGAGCCAGTGGTGAGATCGGCCCCACGTGACATCTGCGCCTTGATGAGTTGCTCTGTCTCCTGGATGAGGATCGGGAAGAAGCGCAGCGAGATCAGCGTCATCAGCCCAAACTCGTCGGCGGGCAGGCCGACGCGCCGCACTGGGCGCAGCAGCAGCACGATCCCCTCCGCCAGCGCGACGGGTGTCGTGGTCAGCGTCAGCGCCACCGAGCCGAGATAGAGCAGCACGAAGACCGCGGCAAAGGCGAAGGTGAACCAGAGGCCGTCGTAGGTCACGACCACTGGCCCGAAGGTGCGCCAGACGCTATCGCCAGGAATCCACGCCAGTGAGAAGGGCGCGCCGATGGCCAGCACAATCGCCAGCATTTTCATCCGCCGCCAGATATAGCCCGGCGGCACGTGCGCGCTGGCGAGCGCCAGCCCCAGAAGGAGGTATGCCATGAGGTACGCGCCAAAGTGGAACTGCTTGTGGGCGGCAATGAAGAAGAGCGTCGCCAGCCACGCGAGGATGAGAAGCTTGGTGCGCGCGCGCAGCCAGTGCAGCGGCGAGCGCCCCGCGACGTATGTGCCGACGGGCAGGTTATTCAACATGCGCGCCTCCCTCCGTCACGAGGGCGCGCCGGGCGCGCTCCGTGGTGATGGCCCCAGCGATGGCATTCACCGTCAGGTCGGTGGAGTGCAGTTCGTAGCCCTGTGTACGCGCCAGCGCGAGCACTTGCGCCAGCGGTGGCGGGAGCAGCCCGCAAGCCGCGATCTCCTCAGTTCGCTGGAAGATCTCGGCGGGCCGTCCGGCCAGGCGCAAGGCGCCATCCGCCAGCACAAAGACCGTATCTGCCAGTGCCGCGACCTCGCCCATATCGTGCGAGACGAGCACCAGCGTTATGCCCGCCCGCGCGCGCAACTCGGCCAGGCGCGCGTACAACTCATCGCGCGCCTCCGCATCCAGTCCGGCGCTTGGCTCATCCAGCACGAGCGTGCGCGGGCGCATCGCCAGCACGCCCGCCAGTGCCACCCGTCGCTTCTGGCCACCGCTGAGGGCGAAAGGCGAGCGCGCCAGCAGGGCGGCATCCTCGCCGCCCAACGCGACCGCGGCCAACGCCCAGCGCACGCGCTCGCGTACCTCGCGCTCATCCAGGCCGAGTTGGCGTGGGCCGAAGGCGACATCGTCGTAGACGCTCGCCGCGAAGAGCTGCGCCTCAGGAAACTGGAAGAGCAGCCCCACCCGCCGCCGCAGGTCGCGCAGATCGAGGCCGCGCGTCGCTTTCGCCGCCACATCCAGCCCATCCACGAGCACGCGCCCGCTGGTGGGGCGCAGCAGCCCATTGAAGTGCTGAATGAGGGTGGATTTGCCTGAGCCGGTGACGCCGACAATGGCGGCGCACGTGCCATCCTCGATGGTCAGGCTCATCTCGCGGAGTGCCACGCGGGCCACCGGTGTGCCCGCGTTATAGATATACGTTAGCCGCTCGACCACAATGCTCATGCGCGTGCCTCCCGCTGCCCCAGCGCGCTCGCCAACGTCTCAGGCGTCACCGCCTCAGGGGGCACGGCGATGCCCACGGCGCGCAGCCGCTCGCCCAGCAGGGCCACCTCCGGCACGACCAGCCGCAGGGCGCGCAGCCGGTCCAGATCACCGAAGACGGCGGCGGGCGGCCCCTCCAGCGCGATGCGCCCGTCAGCCAGGATGACGATGCGGTCGGCGCGCGCGGCTTCTTCGAGCAGGTGGGTGACATGGACGATGGTCAACTCGCGCTCGTGGTGGAGCTGACGCAGTAAATCCCCCATCTCGCGGCGCGCCAGTGGATCGAGCAGCGCCGTCGGTTCATCGGCGACAACGCAGTTGGGGCTGAGCGCCAGCACGCCCGCGATGGCCAGCCGCTGCCGCTGCCCGCCCGAAAGCTCGTGCGGCGGCAGGTGGCGCATCTCCGTCAGCCCGACCGCGGCCAGCGCCGCATCCACCCGCGTGGCGATCAGCGCGCGCGCATAGCCTCGCGCGGCCAGCGCCCAGCCCACGTCATCCTCCACGATGGTTGCGATGATCTGATTATCGGGGTCAGAGAAGATCATGCCGACCCGCTCGCGCACGCGCTGGCGGGCCGCGAGGATGCGTGTATCCAGTCCCGCGACGCGCACGCTACCGTGGTCGGGCACCAACAGCCCATTCAGCAGGCGCGCGAGGGTGGATTTGCCGCTGCCGTTGTGCCCCAGCAGCGCCACATACTCGCCGCGCCGGATATGCAAGGTCACATCATCCAGCGCGGCTGGGAGCGGCCCAGCAACTGACTCAGGGCGCGGCCCAGCTCCTGGCGTGGGATAGACGAAGGTCACGTGCTCGACGACGATCAGCGCTTCGTTGGGCGGTGAACCATCCGACCCAGAACCGTCCGACCCCTGGCGCGGCGATGACTGGTTCCTCATCTCTTGCGCGCTCCTTCCGCGACCGGCGCGGCGGCGCGGCGTCTCCCGCGCCCACGTCCATCACGGCGCAGCAGCGTATAGATCCACGCGGGCAGCAACAGGGGCGCGAGCACGACGAAGCCCAGCACCCGCGCCACGCCGAGCGACCGCCGCGATGGAAAGGCGCGTACGGAGAAGCCCAGCACCCGCGCGGTGACATTCGCCACGCCGTAGTAGAGCGCGACCATCGGGAAGGCGGCGAGCGCGAAGGTGAGGTAGAAGAGCACGGGCCAGTACTGGAGTGCCGTCTGGCCGACCACCGCCAGCGACGGGCGCACGCGCAGCCATAGGCCACCCTGCCCGACCAGTCGCATGGCCCACGCGCCAAAGCCCGCCAGCGTTTGCAGGCCGTTGCGCAACTCCTGGACGACATCGTTGATGGGCAGCCCCGTCATCAGCAGCACGCCAAAGGCGGCGACGCAGGTGACGGTCGCCAGCAAGAGGGTGCCCGCGGCCAGCACGGTCGGCGCACCCAGGCGGCGGCGCATCGCCCACCCCAGCAGCAGGCCGATCATCGCCTGCAACCCCATGCGCCAGCCGAAATGTGGCCCCGCCAGCACCGCGACTAGGAACGAGGAGACCGCCGCCGCGAGCAGGGTGGCGCGCGGCCCCCGCCGCAGCATCAGCACGACGAAGGGTGCCGGCACGGCGGGCGCGAGGATGGGGCTGGCGAGTGGCAGGTAGATCGAGGCCAGATCGAGAATGATGCCAACATCGGCGAGCAAGCCGCCCTCCGCCAGCCCCGCCGCGTCCACCCAGCCGGCGGCGCGCGGGCGCATGCTGGCGACATCCGCGGCGACCGTATCGGCTGAGGCGAGATCCGCCGTGGCAGGATCGCCCGTGGGGGCGGTATCGCCCGCGACACGAGGCGCGGCGGCTCGCGGCCCCAGGTGCGGGGACGTTTCGGTCAGGCCCGGCGCGCGCTTGGCGGCACCGGATGACTGGGCGGGAATGGGATCAATCACCGTTGGAATGCCTCCGAAAGATGATGGTCGTGAGTGTGATGCCCGCCAGCGTCAGCGGAATCCACAGCGGCACGGGTCGCGCCAGCGCGTTCGCCGCGATGCGGTGTCGCACCTTCGCGTTCAGGTCTGGGCCTCCGATGACCACCCGCAGATCGCCGCGCTCCACGTGCTCCAGCACGCGCTCGGCCAGGTGTGGCAGCGACGAGAACGTCCGCGCCATCGCGATGCTCTCGCGTGCCAGCATCCGGCCGAGTTGCCCCGGACTCTCAACGCCGAGAAAATGCAGCACCCCTTCCAGGCTACCGCTCCGTGTCAAGTTCCGCGCGAACGGCTCGGCCACGTCGAGGAAGTTGAAGCCGGGCGAGAGCAACGTGGCCAGCCCAACTAGCATCGCGGCGGCGCGGCCCAAAAACGCGAAGTGCGCGGGCAGCCGTAAGGGCTGCCCATAGAGCAGCGATTGCACCTCGTTCAGCAGCTCATAGGGGTCGAGGTCACGCAGTTTGCCAAACGGGAGGTCGCCAAAGCGATCCAGCAGCACCTCAAGCGCTTTCTCAAGCGCATCTGGCCGCGCGCCCGCGCCGAGGAAGCCCAGGTCGCCCAGCCCACGCACCAACAGCTTGGCATCGTGCCAGACGATGCCAGTGAAGCAGTCGCGCAGGCCGCGCTTGAGCGGCGAGGTGATGCTGCCCATCATGCCGAAATCAACGAAGACCAGCCGGAAACTCTCCCCCTGTGGCTGCACGAAGATGTTGCCAGGGTGCGGATCGGCATGGAAGAAGCCGAGCTGTAACACCTGCTTGAAATACGTATTCGCCAGGCGACGCGCCAGCAGGTTGCGGTCCACGCCAGCCTTATCCAACAGGTCGAGCCGCGTAATCTTAATGCCTTCCACCCATTCCAGGGCGAGCACGCGGCGAGTGGTATAGTCCCAGTGGACGGCAGGCACGCGGATATCCCATTGGTTGGCGGTGAGGCGAGCGAAGCGCTCAGCATTGTGCCCTTCGTGGTGGTAGTCGAGTTCCTCATAGAC
>JADMIN010001062.1 GCA_015478575.1 Ktedonobacterales bacterium
GTGTTCGCCGGCCAACTTTGTCATGCCATAGGGACTGACGGGCGCGGTGAGGCCTGTCTCGCGGGCGGGCAAATCCCGCGTGTTGCCATAGACGCTGCTGGACGAAGCATAGACCAGCCGCTGAATAGGGCGTCGCCTGGCGGCTTCCAGCAGGCGCTGGGTGGCGCGGATGTTGCAATCGACATACGACTGGAATGAATCGCCCCAGCTTGCCAGCACTCCCGCCTGGGCCGCCTGATGATAGACGGTGCGCGCGCCAGCCAGCAGCGCGTCGCAGTCCAGGTCATTCAGGTCGCGCTCGATGAAGGTGAAGCGGGCCTGATCGCGCAGCGCCGCCAGGTTGTGTTCCTTGAGCGCGCGGCCATAGTAGGGCGTGAAGCTATCGACCCCCACCACGTCATGCCCCTGTGCGAGCAGCGCCTCAGCCAGCGTGGAGCCGATGAAGCCCGCCACGCCTGTGACAACGATCTTTTCCATCCTCAGTTCCTTGTATGTCGCGTCAGGCGGCCAGCCACCAGTCCGCGATATTCCAATCGGTTTGGTTGAGCGCCGGACCCACCAGGACGCCGCGCAGTTGCGCGCCGCTCGTCGTGATCACTGGCCAGATATAGAGCGGGGCCACGTCGAACTGTTGGGCGACGATGCGTTCCTGCGCCAGTTTCAGCGCCTCCACGCGATCATCGAAATTCAGCGTTTCACGTTCTTTTTGCAGCGCGGCGTCAATCTGCGGATCGCTGATGTGGGCATAGTTCACGCCGCCAGGGTTGGCCTGCGACGGAATCGCGCTCGAATGAAAGATATCATAGGTGAAGTCGGGATCGGCGCTACCCATCAGGCCATACAGCGCGATATCCCACCGGCCCGTCGCCAGAATCCCCTGCTGCGCGAAATTCGCATAAAGCGTGTCGTTGGCATAGGTGATGATGGTGACGGCCACACCCAGCGCTTGCCAATTCGCCGCAAGCGCCGCGCTCTCGGCGGCGCGCGCCGCGTCGGTTCCTGTGACGAGCGTGAAATGGAGCGGCTTGCTGT
>JADMIN010001063.1 GCA_015478575.1 Ktedonobacterales bacterium
CCTTCACCAGCGGCGCCGCCCCCGTTCCCTATGGCGTCGTCATCGCGCACTGGTTCAACCGGCATCGCGGACTCGCACTGGCTCTGGCGATGATGGGCATAGGTACCGGCTCCATCGTGGTGCCCATCCTCGCGCAGCGCCTCCTCGCTATCTTCGGCTGGCGCGTTACCTATGCCATCTTCGGAGCAGCAGTTCTGCTGCTCCCTCTTCCCGTCATCGCTGCATTCCTGGTGAACAATCCCCGCCAACGCAATCTGCAGCCGGACGGAGACGACAGAGTGCAGGACGCACCGCTCTCTCCGCAGGAAAAGCAGGGCCTCAGTTGGCATGCAATCTGGCACGACCCCGTCTACTGGATACTGCTCTGCATCTTTTCGCTGACCGGCGCCAGCGTCCATGGCGGCATCCTTCATATGTCCGCCATCTTTTCCGACAGGGGTGTCAGCCCCCAGCGCGCCGCCATCGCCACCTCGCTCGTCGGCGCAGCCCTGATCGTGGGCCGCCTCGGCTCCGGATATCTCCTCGACCGTCTCTTCGCTCCCAGAGTCGCGATCCTCGTTTACGGCGCAACCACGCTGGGCATGGGGATCCTCTGCACAGGGAGCGCCGGGCGCCTTGCGCTCGCCGGCGCGTTTCTCGTCGGACTCGGCATGGGAGCAGAGGTCGAGCTCATGGGCTACATGATCAGCCGCTACTTCGGCCTGCTCGCCTTCGGCTCTGCATACGGATACGCCTTTGGCGCCTTCATGATCTCAGGAGCAGCAGGCGTGCTGCTGATGGGCATCGGATACGACCAATTCCATTCCTATACCGTCCCGCTCGCAGCATTCTGCGCAGCCATGCTGATCGCGCTGATCCTGCTTGCCCGCCTCGGCCCCTACCGCTACGGCGTCGAGCCGGAGCTGTCCCAGACCATCAAGCCCATCCACGCGCCAAGCGGCGCATAACTCCGCATTATCCGGCTCCCGATGCATCTCTGGGTGTCTCTAAGCGAGGTTCGAATCCTAGCGGTGAATCACACATCGCCAAGC
>JADMIN010000281.1 GCA_015478575.1 Ktedonobacterales bacterium
CTCTTGCACGATGGGCAGGCGCTCTTGCTCCATGAACATGTGCTCGGTGCGGCAGAGGCCGATGCCCTGGGCGCCGAAGGTGATGGAGCGTTGGGCGTCGCGCGGGTAGTCGGCGTTGGCCCAGACGCCGAGCCTACGGATCTCGTCGGCCCAGCCAAGCAGCGTCTGGAGGTCATGCTCTTCGGCGAAGTTCGGCTCCACGGTCTGGATGGTCCCCAGATAGACCAGGCCGGTGGTGCCATCAATGGCGATCTCATCGCCCTCGCGCACAACATGGTCCGTGCCCTTCACCTTGAAGAGGCGTTGCTCATAATCGAGGCGAATATCATCGCAGCCGACCACCGCCGGCAAGCCCGCGCCCCGCGCGACGACCGCCGCGTGGCTGCCCGTGCCGCCGCGGCTGGTCAAGATGCCCCGCGCCACGATCATGCCGTGATAGTCGTCGGGGCTGGTCTCCTCACGCACCAGAATGACCGGCTCGCCCGCTTTGCCCGCCGCCTCGGCACGGTCGGCGTCGAAGATCGCCTTGCCGACGGCGGCGCCTGGGCTGGCGTTCACGCCCTTGCCAAGCGTACCGCCCGCGGCGGTCACGCGCTGGATGTCGTCGAGGTCAAAGCGCGGCAGCAACAACTGCACGACCTGTTGCGGATCCACACGCTGGACGGCCTCCTCTTTGGAGATGAGGCCCTCGCCCACCATATCCACCGCGGCCTTGACGGCGGCGGCGGCGGTGCGCTTGGCCGAGCGCGTCTGGAGCATATAGAGCGTGCCGCGCTCGATGGTGAACTCCATATCCTGCACGTCACGGTAGTGGCGCTCCAGACGCTGGGCGATGTCCTGGAATTGCGCGTAGACGCCAGGCATCTCCTGCTGGAGCCGCGCGATGGGCGAGGTGTTGCGGATGCCAGCCACCACATCCTCGCCCTGGGCATTGACGAGGTAGTCGCCGTACAACTCGCGCGCGCCGGTGGAGGGATTGCGCGTGAAGGCCACGCCCGTGGCGCTGTCGGCGCCCAGGTTGCCAAAGACCATCGTCTGCACGTTCACCGCGGTGCCCAGCGTGTGCGCGATCTTGTTGACGTTGCGGTAATCGGTGGCGCGCTTGTTATTCCACGAGGCGAAGACGGCCTCGATCGCATAGCTCAACTGCTCGAAGGGGTCTTCAGGGAATGGCTTGCCGCTGGCGTCGCGCGCGATCCCCTTGAAATCCTCGACCATGCGCTGAAGGGCGTCAGCGGGAATATCGGCGTCGGTCTTGGCGCCAGTCTTTTGCTTATACGCCTCGATCGTGTGCTCAAAGGCGGCGGGCCGGGCATCCAACACGATCTTGGAGAACATCTGGACGAAGCGCCGGTAGGCGTCGTAGGAGAAGCGTGGGTCGCCGCTCTTGGCGATCAACCCCTGGACGGTCACGTCGTTGAGGCCAAGGTTGAGGACGGTATCCATCATGCCAGGCATGGAGAACTTGGCGCCGGAGCGGACAGAGACCAGCAGGGGATTATCCTTGTCGCCGAACCGTTTGCCCATCTGTGCCTCGACGACGCGCAGGGCGGCGAGCACCTGATCCCACAAGCCCGGCGGCAGCCGCTTGCCCTCCTCATAGTAGGTGTTGCACGCCTCCGTGGTGATGGTGAAGCCCGGCGGCACGGGCATGCCAGCGTTGGTCATCTCGGCCACGCCCGCGCCCTTGCCGCCGAGCAGGTCGCGCATACTCGCGTTGCCCTCGCTAAAGAGGTAGACCCACTTCTTGGGTGACCGCTTCACCGCTTGCTCCAGGGTCAGCTCGGTCGTTTCTGCCATACCGTGTCCTCCTCGGAAGCCTGATCCTCATCGGGTGGGAGGATGCTCCGCACGCGGGGGCATCCGTCTCTCCCGCCTAGCATATGCTATGAGCGGCCCGCGTGTCAGCGAGCAACCCGCCCTGACGGGCGATGCGCCTCGCGCCGCTCCATACTCGTTCTCATTCTACCGAGAGGGTGCCGCCTGGGCGCGTGCGCGCCCGGCGGGCTGGCCGCCGCCGTGACCCTGGGAGGGCGCCCCATCCTCGCGCGGCGCAATCGCGGTACAATACGGAACGCACGCATGACGGCATGCCCGCATGGCAATGGGCGAGAGCGATTCGACGCTGAACAAGAGGAGGTCGAGCACAGATGCGCATCGGAGTTCTAACCGGGGGAGGCGACTGCGGTGGCTTGAACGCCGCCATTCGCGCGGTGGTGATTCGCGCCGCGCGCGCGGGCCATACAGTGGTGGGCGTGCGCGACGGCTGGGCTGGCATGGTCGAGGGACGCGGCGCCGAGTTGACGGTCACGGAGGTCGCGGGCATCGTGGGCCTGGGTGGCACCATCCTGGGCAGCTCGCGCACCAACCCCGACAAGAAGCCGGACGGCATGGAGCGCGTGCGCCAGACGTTCCAGGCGCTGGGGCTGGATGCGCTGGTCGCCATTGGCGGCGATGATACCCTCAGCGTGGCGGCGAAGCTCGCGGCGCGCGGCCTGCCGGTGGTCGGCGTGCCCAAGACGATGGATAACGACGTCAATGGCACCGACTCATGTATCGGCTTCGAGACCGCCGTCGAGCGCGTCATGGAGGCCTGCGACAACCTGCGCACGACCGCCGATTCGCACCACCGCATCCTCGTGCTGGAGGTGATGGGCCGCGCGGCGGGCTGGGTCGCCACCGAAGGCGGGCTGGCCGGTGGCGCTGACGCCATCCTCGTGCCAGAGGAGCGCTCGACGCTCGCCGATGTGGCGCACCACCTCACCCACCGCCGCGACGCGGGCTACGCCTCCAGCATTGTGGTCGTCGCGGAGGGCGCGGAGATCGCGGGGCTGGAGCTGGCGGAGGCCGGTGGCCAGGTGGATGCCTTTGGCCACGCGCAACTCGTGACACGCGCGCTGGGCGAGCGGCTGGCGGAGCGGCTGGGCACGCTGACCGGCATCGAGGCGCGGGCGATGGTGCTGGGCCACCTGCAACGCGGCGGCCCGCCCTCGGCCTTCGATCGCGTGCTCGGCGCGCGGCTCGGCGCGGCGGCGGTGGACCTCATCCTCGCTGGGCAGTATGGCAAGGCCCCGGTGCTGCGCGGCATGACGATCGTGCCGGTGGACCTCGCCGAGACGGTGGCCGTCAACCGCACTGTGGATCTAGACCTCTATCACCTGGCGGCGTCGCTGACCGTGCCCGTCTAGCCAGCGCTTTCGCCGTCCACTCGCCACCGGCCACCACCACCCCGCCACGGAGCGGAGAGAAGAATGGAGCGGCGCGCGCGGTGAAACGCTGCCGCTTCGTCTGAAGAGGTGCCGGGCAGATGGCCTGGATGAGGAACGCGAAGTAGTTCAGGAGGAGCGGCGCGGTGCGCATCCACAGCCTTCGCATAGAGAACTACGGCCCCTTCCGCCAGTTGGAGGAGGTCCGCCTGGGGACGCTCGCCACGCTCATCGGGCGCAACGACGCTGGCAAGTCGCACATTTTGCGCGCGCTCCAACTCTTCCTCGGTGACGCCAAGTTGGACCGCGACGACATCCACCACGGCGCTGACGCGAGCGAGTGCGTGAGCATCGAGGTGGCGTTCACCGACCTGCCAGCCACGCTCCCCCTGGGCGCCGTGGAGGATGAAACGCCTACCACCCTGCGTGAGGAGCGGCTGCTGGATGCCGCTGGCTGCCTGCGCATCCGCAAGCGCTGGCCCTGCTCTGGCGCTGGAGAGAAGGGCGAGGTGGCGCTGCTGACGCACGACTTCACCGACGAACGCTATGCTGGGCTGCTTGCCCTCAGGGAGCGCGACCTCGCCGAGCGTGTCCAGACGCTGGCCGCGCCGCCACCGGAGCCGCCGACCACTCGGCTCACCGCGCGTGCGCTCCGCGCGACGCTGCGCGCCGCGGCAGGCGCGGCGGCCATCCCGCTGGCCGAGCGCGTGGTCGAGCTTGGGCCGCGCGATGCGCTGTGGAAGCTGATCGAGCCACTGCTGCCGCGCTTCGAGTTGTTCGAGACGGATACCAGGCTGGGCGTGGGCGAGACCACGTTCCAGAGCCAGTTCCGCCCCATCGTGCGCGCCGCCGCCGAAAATCCCGCCGTCGTCGCCGCGCGCGAAGCCTTCACCACCGCCATCCAGACCGCGCTCCAGGGCGAGATGGAAGCCATCTTCGCCCACCTGCGGCACCACACCAGCGCGCTGACCGCGCTGACGGCGCGCCCCGCCTTTTCGTGGGAGAAGGCCGTCACCTTCGATATTCTGGGGCGCGACCCACACACTATCGAGCGCTCACTGGACCAACGCGGCAGCGGCATGCGCCGACTGCTGATGGTGGCCTTCTTTCAATAGCTCGCGGAGCTGCGTCATGGGCGGGAAGGTGATGTGATCTACGCCGTCGAGGAGCCGGAGAACTGCCTGCATCCCGGCCTACAACGCGAGTTGGCCGAGTCGTTGCGCCAGCTCGCCGAGGAGGGTGTGCAAGTGCTGCTCACCTCACACTCGCCCGTCTTCGCGGGCGCCTCGCCCATCGGCGATCTCGTGCTGGTGGAGCGCGAGGCCGGTGTGGCCCGCGCCACGCAGCGACCCGAACGCGACCTCATCGCCAAACAACTCGGCATCGAGCCAGCGGACCAGATCATTGGCTATAGCGCCTGCGTCTTCGTTGAGGGCACGTCCGATGTGCGGTTCTGGCGGGCCGTCGCGCGCGCGCTCAAGGCGGCGGGGCATGTGGATGCCGACTTCGACGACTTCGATGAGCGTGGCATCGGCCTGATG
>JADMIN010000282.1 GCA_015478575.1 Ktedonobacterales bacterium
CCGCTCTTCATTCCCCGCGGCATGGGGAGGGGATCACGGGCAGGGGTCATGAGCTATCCTCTGTCGTGCTGAGATGGGAGGCGTGGGCTAGCTTATAGCGGCGGGCGGGCGGGGGCGGCGCGCGGATGAGCGAGGGTGAGGGAGAACGAGGGAGAGCGAGGGAGAGCGAGTACGATGAACTGGGATGCGCTGAATATCGTTGGAGTGGTAGCGTTCGCGGTGAGCGGCGCCCTGGTCGGGGTGGAGGAGTCGTATGACCTCATCGGTGTCTTCGTGCTGGGGATTGTTACGGCGTTCGGTGGGGGCATCATCAAGGATGTCCTGGTGGGCATTCCGGTCACGACGCTCTGGAGCCAGCAGCAGCCGCTGGTGGCGGCGGTCGTGGCCGTCCTCGCGGTGATGCTGTTGCCTGGGCGGTGGGTCGGGCAGTGGCGGCGGTGGGGGGTGTCCTTTGACGCGATCGGTCTGGCGACGTTCGCTACGCAGGCGGCCCTGCAAGCGCGGCGATTGGGGCTGCCGCTGAGTGCGGTGTTGGTGGCGGCTGTCCTCACGGGGGTCGGGGGCGGTATCGCGCGAGACGTGTTGGCTGGGCGCAAGCCGCTGGTGCTGCGAGATGAGATCTATGCCGTCTGGGCCTTGTTGGCTGGCGCGGTGATCTGGGTGGGGTGGGCGGCGACACCGCTCCAGGTGGCAGTCTTGGTCGCGGTCATCGTGGCGCTGCGGACCTCTTCGGTGCGCTGGCGGTGGAAGCTGCCGCGCACGCCGCTTCCGTGGGCGAGATGGTAGCCGCCGCGTGGAGGTTGGCGGGCGGCAGGGGGCGCCATGCGTTCATGGGGTCGGGGCGGGCATGGTTGGCGATCAGGTACCCGCTGGCGTGAGCGGCAGTGTGAACCAGAAGGAGGAGCCGTGGCCTGGCGTGCTGTCTACGCCCACCGCTCCCCCGTGGCGCTCGATGATGGTCCGGCTGATGTAGAGGCCCAAGCCTAGGCCAACGCCTGAGCCGCTTTGCACCTGGATGCCGTGGACGCGGTGGAAGCGCTGCCACACGGCATCCTGTTCCTCTGGCGGCAGCCCTGGGCCACGATCGCGCACACTGACGCGGGCGGTGGCGTCATCTACCTCTAGGCATACGATCACGGGCTGATGGTCGGGCGAATATTTCAGCGCGTTGGTGAGGTAGTTGGTGACGACTTGGCCGACGCGGTCAGCGTCGGCGAGCAGGGGGACGGCCTCTCGGTGGGCTGGCAAGACAACGCTCAGCATGCGGGTCGGATGCATCAGGCGCTGCTCCTCGATGGCTTCGCGGATGATCAGCGCGAGGTCACATGGCGCGACGCTCAAATCCAACTTTCCGGCCTGGATGCGTGAGAGATCCAATAGGTCATCCACGAGCCGCTGTTGACGGTCCATCTGCCGCCCTACGCGGCTGAACAGGTCGCTCAGCCGGGCGAGGTCGCTGTTGGGGTCGCCCGTGGCGGCGTGGCCCCGCGCGCGGCCGGACGTTGCCGCCACGAGCCGCTGGAGCTGGCGCTCAGCCAATTGGACATTGATCTTGGAGCTGGTGAGGGGGGTACGCAACTCATGGCCGGCGACGCTGATGAATTCGTCGAGGCGGCGATTGGCCTCGCGGAGCGCCATTTCGTTGGCGCGGGCCGCTTCGCGGTCGCGCAGTAGGCGCTCGCGGTCAATGACCAGCGCGGTAAGCTGAGCCACGGCGCCCGCTAGGGCGATCTCCTCGGTGGTGTATTCGTGTGGGGTCACGCCATAGCCAGCGGTCAGTGTGCCAATATACTGCCCACGCAGGCGCATGGGCACCATGAGGGTCTTCTCGGCTCCGTAGCTTGGCCGCGCGGAGTTGGGCCGGGTCGCGAACGTCAGCACCACAGGCTCGCCAGCAAGCAGGCGATGGGCGGATAGCTCATCGAGGTAGTCGGTCGGCTGGAGGGTCGGAATGGTGTTCCACCAGAGGTGCTCTTGCTCTGGAGCGAGGCCGACAACGGCGAGCGGCCGGGTTTGGCGCGACTCTGGCTCGAGGGTGGTCAGGCTCACACGCTCACAGCCCAGGACGCGCCGCGTCAACTCCGCCAGCCGTCGCGCCACCGTGGCCAGATCGGGTACCTCTGGCCGAGCGGTCGCGACGGCGTGGGAAGGATCCGCCGCGGGCACGCTGACAAGGGTCTCGGCCATCGCGAGGAGCGCCTCGAGCGCTTCGCGGGTGCGCAGCTCAAGTTGGCGTCGCTCCGTGACATCATGGGTGAGCGTGACCACGCCCTCGATCTGGCCATCGGCATCGCGCAGCGGCGCGGCGCTGACGAGGATGATGTGTGGCTCGGTGTCGTGCGCGTCAGCGAGCTGGTGCGCATGCATCTCCATGGCGGTGACGACCTCGCCCCGGAGCGCGCGGGCGACTGGCTGGTCGTCGGTGGAGAAGGGCGCGCCGTCGGGGGTGCGTAAGTCGTAGACGTGCGGTAGCTCATCGAGCGCCTCGTGGCCTCGCCCGCTGCCCGCGCTACGCTGCCCGGCGGCATTGAGCCGTAGGATGCGGCCCGTGGCGTCATGGATGGAGAGGGCATCGGGCACGGCTTCGATGACGGCCTCTAGGTGGCGCGCCTGGGCGGCGGCGGCGCGCTCGGCCGCGCGGAGCCGCTCTTCTGTGCGCGTGC
This sequence comes from Ktedonobacterales bacterium, assembly GCA_015478575.1. Taxonomy (GTDB): domain Bacteria; phylum Chloroflexota; class Ktedonobacteria; order Ktedonobacterales; family JADMIN01; genus JADMIN01. Next base: position 2,664 of record JADMIN010000282.1, read on the forward strand.
GTGACGCGATCTCGGCTTCGAGCGAGGCGGCCTTCTGTTGCAGCAGTGAAATGGCGCGGAGCCGCTCATCTGAGGTGGACAAGGTGGTGTAGCGCTCATGCGGGATGACGCGGGCGTGTTGGTGGCAAACCTCGGCGAACGCGCTCCTCTGGGCTTCGCCCACGAAGCCGTGCATGGCATAGCCGCAGAAGAGCACGAAGGGCTGTGGAGTGGTGGCTTGCAGCTCGTTCCAGAGGGCCTCTAGGTGGATGGCCGCGGTCTGGTTGCCCTCCGCCCACAGCAGGGCGACCATCTCGCCAAAGACGCGGATGCGGCGCCCGCCCTTCGCCGCGCGCGCGAGGACGCCGCTGACGACGCTGGCGAAGCGCTCTGGCGCTGGCATGTCACCCCGCAGAATCTTGGCGAGCGTGGCGCTGGCATCCCGTGGGAGATAGGCCCCGCGCGTGCGGGCAGCGGCCAGATCCAGTCCATCGGCGAGCAAGCGCTGCTCCAGACTCTCACGATGTGCCGGTGTGGCGATGACGACGCAGGCATCGCCCGCCTCCAGACCCGCTCTGACGTAATCCGCGAGTGAAGTGATGAGGAAGTCGTCTGACTCATAGAACTGGACGAAGTGCTCAGACGCGCCTCTCGCGCTCGCATGTGCCTGTGGCCCTCGCTCGCGGGGGGAAAGTGCCCGTTGCGTGACCACGATGGGTCCACGGCCAGATCCCTGGAGGAGAGGCGTCGCGGTGGCCGCAAACCAGCGCCAGGAGCCATCGTGAGCGCGGAGCCGATAGTGCGCGCCGCGGCTGCTCTCGGCTGTTTGCCCGATGGCATGGAGCAATTGACGCAGGAGGGCATCGTCATCAGGGTGGACCAACGCATGGAGAGAGCGGCCCACGATGGCGTCGGGAGGATATCCCAGCAGGAGCGTGATGGTAGGGCTGATCGAGGTGATGATGCCATCGGCATCAAGGAGGGCCACGAGATCGCCAGCGAGATCTAGGGGCTGTTCATCGGGCTGTCCGGGGGCGTCCGCTCCCGTGGGACGCTTCATCTTTTGCGCGCTGATGGCCATGCCCGTCCCCTACTCCCTCATGGTCGTGTTGGCCCACGTACCGAAGTCTATCCCTTTTGGGCCGCGTGCGCAAGTGCCGCTTCCATACTGGGCGGGAGGGGGTCCGCTTGCCATTCCCGCCCTACTTCTGGTAGCCCTCGCTCTTAGCAAGATGCGTTCCGAGGAGCGACGATGGGGAGGGCTAGTGGCGATTTCGCTGGCTGGCGCGCGTCGCCTTCAGCGCGCGTCGCCTTCAGCGCGCGTCGCCTTCAGCGCGCGTCGCCTTCAGTGCGCGTCGCCTGGACGCACGGGGACGAAGCCACTGCCGGGCACGTAGTCGGGGCTTTGGTGGCGGAAATAGGTGTTGTAGAGGTCGGCGTAGTGGCCGCCGGCGTGGAGCAACCCCGCGTGTGTGCCCTCCTCGACGATGCGGCCGTGGTCGAGGACGAGAATGCGGTCGGCGGTGCGGATGGTCGAGAGGCGGTGCGCGATGACGATGGCGGTGCGCCACTGGATGACCTCGTCTAGCCCTTCCTGAATCTGCGCCTCGGTCAGGGGGTCCACGCTGGCGGTGGCTTCGTCGAGGATGATGACGCTGGGGTCTTGGAGCAGCACGCGCGCGAGGGCGACGAGCTGGCGCTGGCCCATCGAGAGGCCGTGGCCTTCCTCGCCTACCTCGGTCGCCAGCCCCTGGGGTAGTGACTCCAGCCAGTCGCCGCCGCCGATGCGTCGCGCCACCGTCTCGACCTCGCTGTCGCTGGCTTCGGGCCGGGCGTAGCCAATGTTGGCGGCGACGGTGCCGGAGAAGAGGAAGGGGATCTGGGGCACCACGCCCAGGTGGCGACGGTACTCGCGCAGGTCGAGCGTGCGGATATCCTGCCCATCAATCAGAATCGCGCCGCCCTGGAACTCGTAGAAGCGGCCCACCAGCTTGCCGAGCGTGGTCTTGCCCGCGCCGGTGTGGCCGACGATGGCGAGTGTCTGGCCGGCTGGAATCGTCAGGTTGAAGTTCGCCAGCACCTGCTGCTGCTCGGTGTAGCGG
>JADMIN010001064.1 GCA_015478575.1 Ktedonobacterales bacterium
CATGGAATCCGGCTCCTTTACCGCATGGGATCTAACGCATGGGATTGTCGCGTTCTACGCTGTGATCCTATCATGCTCGTAGCGGCCCGTGTGCCATAGCGCCCGCTGGTCCTGCCACGGGCCGCTAGAGAGAAAGACCATACAGCCCTATTCCACCCATCGGCGCGGCTGCTCCCCACGATGAGCCGCGGTGGCCCATGCGCGTGCCCCACGCATCATCAATACGAGAGCAGCTTCGTTGGCGTGACGCGGATCGCTTGGGAGTAGCTGGCTACCATGCCTTGCGGATCGCCAAAGAGCCGGGCGATGCGATCAGCATATTTCGCCGCGAAAGCGGGCGTGGCCGCGGTCACCGAGGCATCGCTCACCAATTCCGCCTGCCCCTCGATCATGACCACATCCGCGCCGGTGTGCGTATCATCCAGCGCAAGCACCACATTGGCGTTCTGTCGCAGATTGCGGATCTTCTGATTATCTGGCTTACTGAAGATGACGACCGCGGTGCCATCCCAGAGGAACCAAACAGGAACGATATGTGGCCGACCATCTGGACGCACGCTGCTGAGCCAGATCATGGGGTCGTCGCGCAGTCGCTCAGCGGCGTGCGCGTATTCCGGTCGCGAGAGGTCCAGCATTGCCTTCTCCGTTTCGCTAGTAGTCACTCTCCGCCCTCGTTATACGCCATCGCGCGGGCGCGACGCCCGTGCGGAGAGAGGGGACAGTCGTCGTCCGTCGTGCCGGTGCGCCTACGCTCATCGCCGGACCGCAACTGCCGCCCTCATGTGGCGCCCTTCAGCGACATCCGAAAAGAATACTCGCTCACGGCCCAATGCGCGGAACTGGGTTGCGCCCCACCCAAGCAAATACTGTGCCGAGCGCGGCAGGCGCACGCGCGCGAGCGCATCCACCGGGCGAGGGAGCCAGCGCATCTGTGCTACAATTCTGGCACGAGATGAAAGAGCACTAGATACCCACGACGAGAACACACGACGAGAACACACGACGAGAACACACGACGAGAACACAC
>JADMIN010000283.1 GCA_015478575.1 Ktedonobacterales bacterium
TTCTGCACTGTGCCTACGCTGGAAGGTGTCGTTGAGCGCATCGTCTTTCGCAACCTCGAGACGAGCTTTACCGTTGCCCGGCTGCGTCCTCACGACGACGGGCACCTCTTTCGCGGCGAGTTGACCACCCTCGTTGGCGCGCTCCCTGGCCTGAGCGTCGGCGAACTGGTGGAGGTCACTGGCGAGTGGGAGGCGCACCCACAGCACGGGCGACACCTGCGTGTGAGCACCTTCGTGCCCCACTCTCCCGTCACTCCCGCAGGACTCAAGCGCTACCTCGGCTCCGGCGTCATCAAGGGCATCGGCCCCAAGACCGCTGAGCGCATCGTTGACCACTTCGGCGAGCAGACACTGGCCATCCTGGAATTGGAGCCGAATCGCCTCACGGAGGTGCGCGGCCTCGGCCCCCAGACACGCGACCGTATCGTCGCGGGCTGGGCCAAACAGCAGGATATCCGCGACATCATGCTCTTCCTCCAGGGGCACGGCGTCTCTCCCAACCTGGCCACGAAGATCTATGCTCAGTATGGCAAGCAGTCCACCCAAGTCATCCGTGAGAATCCTTATCTGCTGGAGAAAGACATCCGCGGCGTCGGCTTCAAGACCGCCGATACCCTAGCGCTCCAGCTCGGTCTGCCACGCGATGGCCTGCCGCGCTACATGGCCGGCATCAAGCACGTCCTCTCGCAGGCGGCTTCTGGTGACGGCCACTGCTACCTGCCACGCGAGGAGGTGCTGAGCCGCGCGGCTGGCCCGGAGGTGCTCGGCGCGCCGCTGGAGGCCATCGCGCCGGCCATCGAGGCGCTGCACGCCGAGCGGGAGGTTTTCGTCGAGGAGGAGCGTGTCTATCTCGCTCCATTCTTCTACGCCGAGAACGGCACGGCGCGCCGACTGCGGCTGCTGCTCAAGGCGCCGAGCGCGCTGCCGCCCGCGCACTCCGCCGATTGGCACACCGCCTTCGCCGCGCTGGAGCGCGACCACGGCCTCGCCCTCGCCGAGCGCCAACGCGAGGCCGTGCGCCTGGCCTACCATTCCAAGGTGATGGTGCTAACGGGTGGCCCAGGCGTCGGCAAGACCACCACCCTGCGCGCCCTGCTGGATGTGCTGGACCGTCGCGGCGTCGAGTATGCCCTGGCGGCGCCGACGGGTCGCGCCGCGCGGCGCATGACCGAGGCCACCGGACGCCCCGCCGCCACGCTGCACCGCCTGCTCGAATTCCAGCCGAGCGCCAACGACTTCGCCTATAATGAGCATCGTCCGTTGCCGCTGCGCTTCGTCATCGTGGATGAAGTCTCGATGCTGGATATTCTCCTGGCGTACCGCCTCGTGCGCGCGGTCGCCCCAGAAGCGCATCTGCTGTTGGTGGGCGACGCCGATCAACTGCCCTCCGTCGGCCCTGGCAGCGTGCTGGCCGACATCCTCCAGAGCGCGGCGGTGCCGCGCGTGCATCTGACGCAGCTCTTCCGCCAAGCGCGCGAGAGCGCCATCATCGTCACGGCGCACGGCATCAATCAAGGGGTGGCCCCACCCCTGACGGCGGACCCCCGTGGCGATTTCTTCTTCCTGCGCGCCGAGGAGCCAGAAGCGGCGCAGCGGCTGGTGGTAGATTTGGTGGCGCGGCGGCTGCCCGCACGCTATGGCTTCGACGCGCTACGCGATATCCAGGTGCTCGCGCCGATGTATCGCGGACCAGCGGGTGTGGTGGCACTGAATGCCGCGCTGCAAGCCCGGCTGAATCCGCATCCGCCCGCGCGTGTGCCCCACGGCGCGGGCGACCTGCGCACCGGCGACAAGGTGATGCAGGTGCGCAACAACTACGATAAAGGCCCCAGTGGCATCTTCAACGGCGACCTGGGCTATGTTGCCGAGATCACCGAGGAGAACACGCTCGCGGTGCGCTTCTCTGAGGAGGCTGGCATGCCGCCCGTCCTGTATGAGCCGCACGAGTTGGACGAGCTGACACTGGCCTACGCTTGCAGTATTCACCGCGCGCAGGGCAGCGAGTATCCCTGCGTCGTGCTGGCGCTGGTGATGCAGCACTATCTGCTCTTGCGGCGCACGCTGCTCTACACCGCCATCACCCGCGCCCGCCGGCTGTGCGTGGTGGTCGGCGACCGCCGCGCCCTGGAGCGCGCCGTGGCCAATGATGCGCTCGCCGCGCGCAATACTGGCCTAGCCGCGCGGCTAGGGGAGATCTAGCCGCCTGTCCCCTGGCCGCGCACCAAGCGTTACGCTAATGTTGACTGATTTGCTCGGAATTCCAAACGATGCTACACTTCTCTGGTGGGAGCGCGGGAGGCCAACTCGCGCGCTTCTAAAGAGCGAGTACCGCTTCCATGCGAGCACGGTGGACACCCGGCGCGGCACGGGCGCGCGAGGGAAAGAGTACACGAGGAGAGAAGCATGGCGGACACTGAGACCACGCAGACCGGCGCGACGGCCCAGGCGGGCTACGCGCACCCTGAAGTGTTGGTAGATACCCAATGGGTCGCCCAACACATTGACGACCCCAACGTCCGTATTGTTGAGGCCGATGAAGACCCGCTGCTCTACGAGGCCGTCGGGCACATCCGCAACGCCGTCAAACTCGACTGGCACACCGATGCGCAGGATCCGACGGCGCGCGACTTCGTTAACCGCGAGGGCTTCGCGGCGCTGATGAGCCGCTACGGCATCAGCAATGACACCATCGTCGTCTTCTACGGCGACAAAAACAACTGGTATGCCGCGTACAGCTACTGGCTCTTCAAGTTGTATGGCCACCGCGACGCGCGCATTATGGATGGCGGGCGCACCAAGTGGGAGGCCGAGGCGCGCGAGTACATCAAGGACACGCCGAGTTTCATGCCCACACAATATCACGCTGGCGAGCGCGACCTGACCATCCGTGCCTTCCGCCGCCAAGTGGAAGATCAACTGGAGCAGGACGGCGCGGCCCTGGTGGATGTGCGCTCCCCCGACGAGTATACCGGTCGGCTTACGCATATGGTCAACTATCCGCAGGAGGGCGCGCAGCGCGGCGGCCACATTCCCGGCGCCCAGAACATCCCCTGGGCCACGGCGGCCAACGCTGATGGCACGTTCAAATCCACCGAAGAGCTGCGCACCATCTATGGCAACAAAGGCATCACCCCCGACCGCGATGTCATCACCTACTGCCGGATCGGCGAGCGCTCGGCGCACACCTGGTTCGTGCTGACCCAGTTGCTCGGCTATCCCAGCGTACGCAACTACGACGGCTCGTGGACGGAGTGGGGCAATCTCGTCGCCGCCCCTATTGCCAAAGGCGAGAATCCGAAGTAATCTCCTCCCTGCCCCCTTCTCGCGCGCGGGAGGGGGGCAGGCCAATCCACACCCGCGCCTCAGATGGGCAGACAGCACAGGCGAGCCGGAGCGGTCGCGCGGGCGTGTGCTGAATATCCGCCCTCGTATCGGCTGGTGTCCACGCGCGCCACTGCCCCAAGGTCTCCCTCCTTGCGTCTGAAGAAGTGCGGCTGAGGCGTGAGGCTGAATCTGAAATCGCATACCATCTCAAATAGCACACCGCCGCGAAAGTGAGGCGCCAATGGACCGGCAAGAGGCCATAGAATTTCTGGTGGATCACTACCAGCACCCACGCAACCGTGGCGCCCTGGCAGACGCCGACATCACGCTCACCGGCGGCAATCCCGGCTGTGCCGACACGGTCATTATGTATGCGAAAGTCGCGCCAGATGGGCGTATCGAGCAGGTCTCCTTCGAGGGTGAGGGCTGCACCATCAGCATGGCCGCCGCCTCCTATGTCACCGAGTTGGTGCGGGGGATGACGCTTGAAGAGGTAGAGCGCCTCAGCTTCGAGACGCTGATTGATGACCTGGGCCGTGAGGTCGTGATGGCGCGCCCCACCTGCGCCACCGTCGCGCTCGGCACGCTCAAGCAGGGCGCCCACGAGTTGCGCATGCAGCGCCTGGCCCAGGACGGCACGGCGGCGAGCAAAGCGGAGGATGAGACGGAGGATGAGACGGAGGATGAGGCGGAGGGCTAGCCACCAGATGCGCATATGGGAGTGGATGGCGGAGGAGAGAGGCAGACTAAGATAGGCACCGGAGACGCGCACGGGGCAGGTCATGCCTGCCCCTGAACACGCGCTCTTCGGAGTAGAAAGCCGCCTACCCCACTCGCGGCCATAGAAATCAGCCTAGGGCCAGCGAACATGCCGTGACGCGGCCTAACCCACCACGCCACCAGCCAGGATCGAGCGAAAACAACTCGCTTTCCCCTCGCAGGATTCTGACGCGGAAATCAGCCCGCATCCTCCCGCGCGACGGTGGAGGAGAGAACAGCCTCCACCACCAATTCGATGTGCCGAGTATACCTGCGCCTTCCACAAAAGTCCAATATATATTTCTTAGAGAATGCATAAATTCCCGTTTATCTAGCCGTGTCTGGCGTGGACTGCCATGGCGCCACACGCGCGGCTTCACCTCGGTGGGTGGGATGCTGGGCATCTCCTCCCGCTGCCCCGCCGCTTGCGCTTATATGGTCCTTTGGCACACAATGGAGCATAGACACATCTGTGATGGGTCGCGCCATCGTGAGCGGAAGGGACGAGGAGTATGCCAGAGCCGACATTCGAGCGCGAGCACGTGATCGCCGTGCTGCGAGAGCGCGGGCTGCTCGCGCAGTTGACCGAGAGCGACCTGCCCGCGGCGGCGGCGGCCGGCCCCCTCACTG
>JADMIN010000284.1 GCA_015478575.1 Ktedonobacterales bacterium
GTATCATAGGCGACGGAGGTGTGACATGGACTACCCCGCGTAATCGCCGGACGCCGAGTGCGATTGTCTTCGTGAGCCGCCCATGCTGGCTCGCGCATTCCGCCGCCTGTGTGGCGGTGCCTCCTCTGCCCTCGACTCCGCCGGTTCTCCCCAAGCGATGGCCATCCTCTGGGATGGCGCGGCTCACCGCGTCGCGGCGGATGCCTCCTCCGCTTCCACCCGTGTCTCGCCCCACGCTACTTCCGCCGGTACTACCGGCGGGGCAAGGCCACCCACGGAGGGATATCCTCCACTGACGTCGCGCGCCGCATCCCCAACAGTGCTCTCGGTAGGGAGGATGCCCGTGCTGTTGATAGCCCGTCAGGTAAGCAAATCCTATGGCGCGCGGAGTGTCCTGCGCGCATGTTCGCTCGTGCTCAATCGCGGCGACCGCGTGGGCATCGTTGGCGCCAATGGCGTGGGCAAGTCCACGCTGCTCAAGCTGCTGGCCGGTGTAGAAGCGCCAGATGAGGGGGTCGTGACCTACGCGCCATCGCTCGAACTGGGCTATCTGCCCCAGAGCGCGCCCAACCTCGCTGGCAGCGCCATCGCGGATGTGCTGCGTGAGTCCGTCGGCGCGCTGCGCCAACTGGAGGCACGTATGCGCGCGCTGGGGGCCGAGATGGCCATGACCGCGGGCAGCGCGCTGGACGCGCTGCTGGAGGACTATGGCCAGGTGGCCACGCGCTTCCAAGATCATGGTGGCTATGAGGTGGAGCATCGCATGGCCGCCGTGCTGGCTGGCCTGGGGCTAGCGGCCCTGCCGCGGGAGCGCGCGGTCGCCACGCTCTCTGGCGGGGAGCGGGCGCGTGTCGGGCTGGCGGCGCTGCTGCTGCGCGCGCCGGATGTGCTGCTACTCGACGAGCCGACCAACCACCTCGATGCCGCCAGCATGGCCTGGCTAGAGGGTTACGTCGCGGCGTATGCCGGCGCGGTAGCGGTTGTTTCACATGATCGCCAGTTCCTCAACCGTGGCGTGACCCGTATCCTCGAAGTGGACGACCACACGCGCACGCTCACGAGCTACACCGGCGACTACGACGCCTACGCCCAGGCGAAGCGCGCCGCGCGTGCCCAAGCGGAGGAGGCATACGCGCGTCAACAGGAGGAGCTACGGGAGGTACGGCGGCGCCTGCGTGAGGTCGCCCGCGCCGTTGGACACAATCGCCCGCCGCGTGACCATGACAAGACGCAGCACCACTTCTTTGGCGAGCGCGTGGCCGAGACGGTCTCGCGCAACGTGCGCGCCGCCGAGGAGCGGCTGCGACGCATCGAAGCCGACCCCCTCCCCAGGCCGCCGAAGCCGCTCGCCTTCCAGCCGCGTTTCCAGGGGGAGGCCCTACGCGCGAAGCGGATTCTGCGCGCCGAGCACCTGAGCAAGCGCCACGGCGAGCGAACGCTCTTTCACGATCTCAGCTTCATCGTTGAGCCAGGGGCGCGCATCCTGCTTACGGGGCCGAATGGCGCGGGCAAGACAACGCTGCTGCGGCTGCTGCTGGGCATCGAGGCGGCGGACGAGGGGACGGTGCGCCTGGCGCCCGGCGCGCATATTGGCTACCTACCACAAGATCCCGTGGTGCCCGTTGTGGACTGCGGCTTGCTCGATGTCTACCGCGAGGACCTGGCTGGCTATGAAGCGAGCCTCGTGGCCAGTCTGCTCGCCAACGGCCTCTTTTCCCGCGAAGACACGACCAAGCGCATCAGCCAGCTCAGCCTAGGCCAGCGCCGCAAACTGGAGATCGCGCGGTTGGCGGCCACTGGCCCCAACATCCTGCTGCTCGACGAGCCAACGAACTACATTAGCCTGGATATTCTGGAGACATTCGAGGCGGCGGTGCTGGCCTTCCCTGGTCCGGTCATCGCTGTCTCGCACGATCGCTGGTTCATCCAGCGCTTTGGTGGCGAGGTCTGGCATCTGGCCAATGGCGCGCTGATCCGCTATGCGCCCAGCGCCTTCGCCGATGCGTCGTCGTGAAGAGCGGCGTCACTCCCGCGCGGCGTTCTCCATCTTCCTACCCCTCCACCATCGCTAGCGATGCGTGGCGGCGGATGGCGAGGGGGATGGCGTGTCCGTCGGCGCGGCGGATGGTGTGTCCGTCGGCGCGGCGGATGGCGTGTCCGTCGGCGCGGGCAGCGTAGTACTGCTTGGCGAGGCAGATGGTGAAGCAGACGGCGATGGCGAAGGAGACGGCGTGGCGGGCGTGGGCGTGGGCGGCGGGGGCGTGGGCGGCGTGGGTGTCGGCGTCCGAGTGGGCGTGGGTGTCGGTGTCAGACCAGGGACGGGCGGCAGGTTGGGGGTCGGCGTGGGCGCGCCGAAGATGGGCGCGGTGGGGGTCGGCGTGGGCGTATGGCTAGACGTCGGTGTCACGGCGGGCGGCGTGGTGCCATCCGGCGTGGTGGGTGTGGAAGAATCGAGCGAGGACGTGGGGGTCTGGTCGGTCGCCGCTGGCCCCTGGCCCGATGCGCTGGTGGCGCGGTGCGAGATGAGCGTGACCGAGAGCAGCAGCACGAGCAGGCCCGCGATGATCGAGGCCAGGCGCCAGCGCAGCAACCGCGGCGCGCGGTCTTCGCGAAACAGAATCGGCCAAGGCCGGGATTCTGGCGGCCCCGGCGGTTCCCATGCCATACGCGCACCCTCCACAGACCCCACATTTCGCGGCGCCAGCCCATCGCGCCGCGGGCGGTGCCCCTCTCCCCAGCCCGCGTTCTCGCTTCACCCGCTTCACTATACGCGCCTTCGCGCATGGTGTCTAGTGGGCGTCTGGCGGGCGGAGACCACCGCCCCTTTGCCCTGAAGAGGTGAGCGCCGAGCGTGATGTGCGCCACAGCATGACGGTGTCGCGCGGCCCGTTCACTTCCTCGTTCATTCCGCGAGCGCGCGGGCCACGTCGAACGGGTCGCTGGCGATGACGCTGCTGCCAAACAACTCCAGCGCGGCCACATCGGCGACAGGGGAGAGCGGGTCGCCGCGATCAACGAAGCGCGCGACCAGCGGGAAGCCCACCCATTCCGCCGCGAGGCCGAGCGGCGGACCAAAGACCGCGACATTGAACGCGGTGACACCGAGCTGGCCCAGCGCCGCCTCCAGCACGCCCGCCAACGGCGCCGCCAGCGCGCGCAACGGCAGTTCCTCCGGATCTCCCGTGGCAGCGGGCAGTAGGATATCTACCTCGCGCTCGCGGGCGGGGGTGAGCGAAGCCAGCCAGACCGCGTCGCCATCGGTGGCGGCTAGGCCCAGCGCCCGATATACCGCCACCAGATCGGCGAAGTAGTCGCCGCCCGTCGCGACGGCGTAGCGTCGCATCGCCGCCGCCCACCCCTCCACCCGCGCGTGGGCCATCGTGTGGCTGAGCGTCACCTGCGCATGCCCATGGACCAGCGAGGCGCCCGCGCGCCACAGACAATTCCAGAGCAGAAAGAGATGGCGTGCCTCTGGATCCGTCTCGCGCACGCGCGCCGCCCATGCCTCCGCCACCCGCAGCAGATCGGCCACCAGCGCGCGATCAATGGCCAGCGGGTCGTGCCGGTCAAAGATGAGCAGGCTGTGCCAGCCATCCGCCTTGGCCACATTCGCCGCCGTTACCACCTGGTGGCCACGCACCCGCCCAAAGGAATCGGCGGGAGTGCGGTGATCGGGGTCGCGGAAGTCGTCATCGGTGGCCCGCGCGATGCGCGCACGCACCTCTGGCGACGGAGCGGCGCCACCAGCGCTCAGGCTCACGCCGGGCCGGTGGGCGCGCAGGGAATTGAAGGCCGCCCCCTCGAAGGTCCAGCGGTTGGTGACGCGCACGACGCGCTGGCGCAGCGTGGCCTCCACCGAGCCGAAGACGCGCTCCAACCAGGGCGCCATCTCGGGTGGTGGCACGATCGTTCCCTCGCTGGCGACGACGGAAAAGAGCCGCTGGGCCAGTTCCCGTTCACGCGCGGGCAGGGTCGCCAGCAGCTCTGGCAGCCGTTCAATCTGGGCATCGGGCGGTGGCACCATGAGCGTACTGGCTCCTTTATGAAGTGGCTCCGCCACGGCATGTGCCAGAGGGGGGAGGTGGCCGGTTGCCTGCTCCCCCCTTCTCCGTGCCAGGGAGGGGGCCAGGGGTTAGGCTTCCTTCGCCCGGCTCGCGCCCGCGTCGCGTGCCGCGTCGCGTGCCGCGGCGATACGTCGCAGTTCCAGCGCCCGGCGATAGAGCGCGACGTACCGCTCCGCGGAAGCATCCCAGGAATAATCGGCCAACATCGCCCGCTGCATCAGCTCTTGCCAGCGCTCCTGAAACTTGTACGCTTCCAGCGCGCGCATCACCGCGGCGAAGAGTTGGTAGGGGTGGTAACGGGGAAAGCTGAAGCCGTTGCCCGTATTGGTGAGCGGATCGAACTCCTGCACCGTGTCGGCCAGGCCGCCAGTGTGATGGACGATGGGAATGCTGCCGTAGCGCATGGCGATCATCTGCGTCGAGCCACATGGCTCGAAGCGCGAGGGCATCAGCAGCATATCCGAGCCAGCGAAGATGCGCTGGCTGATCTCCGCGTTGAAGGTCAACTGCACCGAGACCTGGTGTGGATAGTGCGTCGCTAGCTGCTGGAGCATGTGGTGGTAGTGCTGGTCGCCCGTGCCAGCCACGACGAGTTGGAGGCCCTGCTCCATCAGCGGCAGGGCCACCTGATCCAGCAGGTCGAAGCC
>JADMIN010001065.1 GCA_015478575.1 Ktedonobacterales bacterium
TTTCTGCGCCTTAGCGCGCAGCAGGTCACTGTGACGGTCCCGCTCATGAATTACTCCATCCCCGACTATCGTGGCCTCCTGCCGACCACCTGGACCACGCGCATGACCTGCGAGACAGCGGCGCTGCGGAGCGCGCTGCAAGCGCTCACCGCGTTGAACAACACGATTGAATGCCATCTCTCCAATGCCTCGCTCACCCTTGAGGTGGACCACAAGCCCCAGCCCGCGCGCCACGAGGTTGCAGTGATCGAGCAGGAGGGGCCAGACGCTCACATCATCTGCAATGCCTCCTATCTGCTCTGCGCGCTGGATGGGATTGCGGCCTCGCAGATCGCGCTCGAAATGGAGGGGGCTGAGCGGCCCATCGTGCTGCGACCCGTGGGCAACAACGGCGGTGGGGACTACGTGTTGGCGCTCCAGTACATGAAGAAGCAAGAGTAGCTCCGCTCCTATGTAGAGCGATGAAAGTATACCGGGAGGGAGCGGCGCACACACGCGTGTGTGCGCCGCTCCCTCCCGGTATCTCCTTCAGCTGACACGAAAGGACAACGCAAGATGCGATGTACGCTGAGCCGAGAGCCGCTCAAGAACGCCCTCGAACAGATAAAAGCAGGTCTTCCCTCGCTTCGTCAGAAGCTAGATGACGCCTATTACACGGTGCTCATCGAGGCCACCGAGCGTGGCGTCTTCGTGACCGCGCTCGGTAGGACGATGCGCCTGACCACACGCGCAGGCGAGCCGCTGGCTGTCTCTGTGCGGGGGGCCTGTGCGGTCTCATACGGCAAATTCTACGAGGCCATCAAGGCGCTGCCCAGACAGGCGGCGCTCACACTTATCCTGCAGGGAGAAGTCCTGCATATCAATGACAGGCAAGGAGGTGCCGTCCTTGCTTGTTACCCGCCCGAAGCGTTTCCGAGGCTTGCTCCGTCGCGGGCGGTAGGTGAGACCTATCTCGTGGAGGATCGCTGGACGACCGGGCAGGGACTTGCTATCCGCGTCCACACTACCATGCGTGCGTATGAGG
>JADMIN010001066.1 GCA_015478575.1 Ktedonobacterales bacterium
CAGTGCAACAGAGCGCGGCCTGGTATATCCGTACCCACTGCTCTGCCCGTGCCCCATATGCGACCGACCGGGCCAGGAAGGGCTCCTCTGCCTGCGGCAAAAAGACGTCTGTTGGAATCATCTCGGTGAGGGCAATGGCGATCGCGAGCAGGGCGACTCCTGTGCTCGCCGAGGTGAAGAGGTGAAGCTGGCGTCCGTAGGCGCTATGCAGGCCCTTCAGCCAGAAAACGAGCGCTCCGTAGACGCGCTGGGCGAAGGCCTCGGGGAAGCGCTGCTGCTCACCCCTGTCGATCATGTGCCCGGTGACCACGACGCGCGGCACCTGGTCTTCCGGGGGCGTAAAGTGCAGATAGAGAAGGGTGGCCATAGTATGATCCTCTCATAGTGAGCGCGAAGCAATAGGGGCGGCTCTGCGAGCGTCCTGGCAGAAGGCGCACCACTGGGAGAGCCCTAAGCCGTCGCCGCAGGACGGACAGCGGATATACTTGAACACGGAGAGCCAGGCCTGGCGAATGTTGCGCAGGGACCAGACAATGCACTCGTAACTGACGCTGGCGTCCCCGCTTCCGTGGGCCGGGTGTTTCACCCAGCGCCCAGCTCGCCAGTATTTGCCATAGCCGCTCATGTGCTGGTGCATGTTGCCATCCGCGCTCACGACGACGGCAAGACACGAGATATAGCGATACAGATTCATTTGCTTATGCGGGCTGCCGCCGAGCAGATGCACTTGGCGACCCTCCAGTTCCCACAGCGGGTAACTGGCCGAGCCGTACCGCGATGGCACGCTGTACCCAATCGGCATCTCCTTTGGCAGGAGCGCGAGCTGACCCGAGAGCTTCGGAACGATGAGCGTGGTGCCGCAGTAGGGGGCCAGCTCTTCGGCCTGGCGCAGCGCTCGTCTGATGTCCTCCCGCGAGACCATTCGCTCGCTCAGATCGGGAACCGTCACGTAGAGCGGCTTAAAGCGTTTCACCAGCTCCAGGTGACGCGCGAAGTTCGGAAACTTGTACCGCACATCAATGA
>JADMIN010001067.1 GCA_015478575.1 Ktedonobacterales bacterium
GCCAATGTGAGCCGTTTCATTGGAAAATGCTGGTATGTGCAGGGCAATGCGTACTGGCGGCTGCGCGATCTCGATGAAGCGCGCGCGTGTCTGGAAAAAGCGCTAGCCATCTTATCGCAAGGGATATATGCCACGTTTTGGCCGCGAGTCCATGAGATTCAGCGCTGTATCGCGGTTCTCGCGCTGTAGCGGTACATAGATAAAGAGGAGACAGCGGGCGCGCCCGCTGTCTCCTCGCGCCATTCATGCGCGTTCGGCCAGCCAGGCCAGCGCTCGCTCGTGGGGGATGCTGACCTGCTTGGCGTCTTCCGGCGCGTCAGCGGGCGCGACGAGGTCGCGAATGGTGAAGGCGCCGCTCTCCAATTCGCCGGAGCCGATGATGACGGCGTAACGCGCGCCGCTGTTGTTGGCCGCCTTCATTTGCGCTTTCAGGCTGCGGTCGCCAAAGGCCATTTGCACAGGCAGGTCGGCGGCGCGCAGGTCGCGCGCCAGCGCCATTCCCGCCGTTTTAGCCTCTGCGCCGAGCGCCGCGATGAAGACCTGGGGCTGCGGCGCGGGTGGGATGGGCAGACCTTGCTCTTTCATCAACTCGACGGCGCGCTCCATGCCGGACCCGAAGCCGATCCCCGGCGTGGGCTTGCCGCCGAGCAGTTCCGCCAGCCCGTCATAGCGCCCCCCGCCGCCGAGAGCGGCCTGGCGGCGTCCGGCTTGTTCGGGGGCCAGCTCAAAGACGGTGCGGGTATAATAATCCAGCCCGCGCACCAGCAGCGGATTGATAGTATAGGGCAGCCATAACGCATCCAACAGGCGGCGCACGGTGGCGAAATGGTCGGCGCACGGCTGACAGAGATAATCCGCCGATTTTGGCGCGGCGGCGATTTTGGGCTGGTCGCGCGGCTCTTTGCAGTCCAGCAGCCGCAGGGGATTTTTCACCAGGCGCACCTTACAATCGTCGCACAAGTCATCTTGCAGCGGCGTGTAATAGTCCACGAGCCGCTGAATGTAGGCCGGACGGCACTGGCT
>JADMIN010000285.1 GCA_015478575.1 Ktedonobacterales bacterium
CCTCGTCAGCGAGATGTCGTTCTACTGGAACGGCGGCGGCTGGGGCCGGGTGAATTACCGGTATGCCCACACGGGCGCGGGCGTCAGCTTCATCTACTGATCGGCTGGCGCGCGAGCGGTCCGTGGATTGCCATCGCCATTGCCATCGCCCTGGATGAGCACAGCACTCTCCGGCGCGGCTGCTGGCACTCCTGTCAAGCGATCCCCGTCTTGTGCTTCGGTCCGCCCGCGCCCGTTGGCGTGGCGGCCCCGGAGCGGGCGAAGCCCGTGGCGATGTGCCACGGGCTTTGTGCGTCTGGCGCGGCCGTGTCCGTCTGGCCGGGGGCGCGGTGTGCCTCTGACGGTTAACGCACCAGGGCGGCGATAATGAACCCCGCCGCCAGCGCGTTGTTACCTGCGTGGAGGACGATGCTCGGCAGCAGCGAGCCGAAGCGCCAGCGCACCAGCGCCAGCACGAGGCCGATGACGAGCAACACCGGGAGCGAGCCGAGATCCCCATGCGCGAGGCCGAAGAGCGCCGCCGAGAGCAGCGCCGCTGGCCACAGACCTATCCCTTGCGGCAGTCCCCCAAAGAGGAAGCCGCGGAAGAAAATCTCTTCACAGACTGGCGCGATGAGTACCGCGGCAACTAAGTAACCCAGCGTCGTGAGGGGCATGGTATGCGCCTGCTGGACCAATACATCGCTGTTGACGCGCAGATTCCAGTGGAAGAGGGTGATCAGCCAAGCGTACAGCGCATTCACGGCGACGATCACGACCAGGCCGCCAGCGACCGCTACGGCGGCGGCGCGCCACGGCGTCCGGCGTAGGCCCAGCGCGCGCAGGCCATCGCGCGACGAGATGCCAGGGGCGCGGTGTGCCACGGCATAGTACGTCGGCACGAGCACAAACGCCCCTTCGATGATGGCGGAGAAGATGAGTGCGGTGATGCCGCCGAGCGCATCCGCCGCGCGCGAGGGTGGACGCGGCGCAACTGTGCGCGACGCGGTTAGCTGCAACAGCAGCCAAGGCAGGAGCGTCACCGCGGCGCCAAGCAACGTCTGCGCGAACGTCCACGGTACGCGCCCAACCGCGCCAACCGCGGCGGCCTCTCGTGCGCTGAGGGGTGTGGCATCTCCTGGCGGTTGGGGCCGGTTTCGCTTGCCTGAGCGCGCCGCTTCACGATTATGCGCCGCCATCTGTTCTCCTTCTCGCATCCAAGGGTCTCGCATCCGCCGTGCGCGACACGCTGATCCCGTGGGGAATGTTCCTCATTGTAGGGGGCGCTGCCGTGAAGGGCAAGGCCACACGCCACGTTTCACCACGCCAGCGAACGGCGGCGCCGACCACCCAACGGGCGTCCGCCGACGCGAGTGCTTGCGCTGGGCCTAGGCCGGGCTTATAATACCTGCGTTGGGTGACTTGGAATGCACGTCGCATGCTGGGCACCACGCTATCGGCGGGAGAAGTGGGAGACTCTCGCATGTACTGAAAACGAGAGGCGAGACGTCCCGTGGAGTATATCGTGCGCGAAGATCCGCGCGAGAGCATTAACTGGCGGCGGCATCGCCAGGGCTGCCCCCACTACCGCGAGCGCTGGTTTGTGGAGAGCGATCCTGACATCGGCGAGCCGATGTATCAGGTCTTCTGCTCGAAGAACACGCCACCAGAGACCACTGAAGAACAAGAGCGATGCCTCGCCAGCCGGGCGCGGTGCTGGCGTCTCAGCGCGGCTCCGCGTAACGCCAACCCAGGCGTGGATATTCCTCTGACGCAGGTGAGGCGACGCCGCCCAGCCTAGGTCCTCAGCATTCCGCCCCACTGGCTAGAGGACTCAGCCTAGGGGAGCGGCCACACCGCGGGCAGCCCACTTGCGTGCCTCCCCACATGTTTGCGCGAGCACGCCGCCCTCTCCTCTCGACCACGTGCATGCCGCCCTCTCCATATCCCTACGCAGCATGGCCCGTACGCAGCATGGCGCGGCGGCGGAGAGGACGGCGAAGTGAAGGATGAAGGCGAGATTACGCGCCGGTATTATGCGGCGAGATTACGCGCTGGCGATCCACCGATCCACCGCGCGCGGGTATGCGAGCACCTCCGCGGGTGTGAAGAAGAGCGCGATCTCGCGCTGGGCGGATGCGTCGCCATCGGAGCCGTGGATGATATTCAGGCCGACATCTAGCCCCAAGTCGCCACGAACGGTGCCAGCGGGTGCCTCGGCAGGTTTGGTGGGGCCTATGAGCAGGCGGGTGGTGGCCACGACGCCCGGCCCTTCGAGGACCGCGACGACGACGGGGCTGGAGGTGATATGCGCGACCAGCCCTTCATAGAAGGGTTTGCCCTGATGTTCGGCGTAGTGGCGCTCGGCCAGTTCGCGCGACATGTGGATCAACTTCAGCCCGGCGATCTTGAAGCCCTTGGCCTCAAAACGCGCAAGCACGTGACCGACCAGGCCCCGCTGGACCCCTTCCGGTTTCACGATGATGAGCGTGCGCTCCAATGAATCCGCTCCTTACACAGCAGGTGTGCTACACCACGCGAGCCGTCGCCCGCGCCACATCGCTCGCTCAATAGCTACCGATTTGCTCGGCCAGTCGCTGCCCGGCGTGCTCGGCCTCGATGCGAATGCGCCCCAGGTGGGCCGAATTCATCGAGCGCACGACGATGAGCAGCTCGCCGCCATCCGTGACTTGGATCGTGCCGCCGAGCGTCTCAAAGATAGCATGGCGCACCTCGCCCATGCCCAACTGCTCGATGTAGCGGCAGGTCGCATCGTAGGATGCCGCGGCCATCGCTCCGAGCAACTCTTCATCCTCGCCGTCAATGGTGCTGGCGGTGACCAGCCCATCTTTGCCCACCAGCAATGCGCCATTCACGCCTTCGATCGCCATCAGCCGCCGCAAGATGCCATCCACCGACGTCTCCTCCCAGCGTTGCCTTCTCTTCAGGGCCACATCATCTTAGTGCCACGTCATCGCCGCGCTTAGTAGTCACTGTTCGGTGTCAGGGCCACGGCACGATTATAGGATTCTAGCGCGCCCAGATAGTCCCCTTGACGAATGCGCGCGTCACCCAGCAGGCGGTGCATCGCGGGATCCTCTGGCGTGGTCGCCAGGCTCTCATGGAGCTCGTCCAGCATCGTATCGAGCAGTGCGGGCGCGTTCTTCAGGACGGCGCGGTACTCCACCAGCGCTTCCTCGGTGTGCCCCGCGCGGCGCAGCCGACGCGCCAGATCCAGCCGGGCGACGTAGTCATCGGGCGCGGGCGCGTCTGGGGCCACGGGCGCGCCTGGGGCCGCGATCGGCGCCTCGTCAGCGGCGGCGGGCGTGCCCGCGAGCGCGGCGAGCGCGCCTGGATGTGGCTCGAATGTCTGGAAGCCCGAAGCGCTGAACTCGCGCTCCAGCCCCTCCAGCGTGGCATCGGGGCGCGCATCCCCCCCCGCACTCGACGAGGTGGACCGCTGGGGCGCGGCCTCGACCTGCTCGGTGGCGTCGGCGCTCTCACGCGGATTGGCCTCTGACACCCACGCACTGGGGGCACTCGCATCGGACCACGAGATGGAGTGGACCGTACCTGGCCTGTCTTCTCGCTCTGGCTCGCCAGCATACGTCCTCCAGGGATCCGCCGACGCCTCGTCGCTCAAGGCAGAGGGCGCTTCGGTGTGCTCCGTCGGTGGCGCGGAGGGCGCACCCGTTGGGGTGGCCGTACGCATCGCCCCCGCGACCGCGTCCGCCTCGACGATACCCCGTCCGTCCGCGCCATCCTCTGGGGCCAGTTCGGCGAACATCGCCCGCAGCGCCTCCGGCGTCGGCGGAGGCAGCGATCCAGTGGCGCCCGCGCCTTGTTGGCTCGCGCCTTGTTGGCTCGCGCCTTGTTGGCTCGCGCCTTGTTGGCTCGCGCCCTGAGGGGGTGGGGCCGCCGGTTGGGTGGCATCCGGGTGAACCTGCGCACCCTGCGCTTGGAGCCAGTGAATCCAGTTGACCGCCGCGCGCACCTCGGTATCATCCATATTCGCGCCCTGCCGTACCAGCGCGGGCGGCACCAGTGGCACGGCACGCAGCGCAGCGTCAGGTCGCGGGCCGGGCGTGGCTCTGCCAGCGGAAGGCCCCCCAGAGGGGTGGCGTCCCTCCTCATCTGGTCCCCAGATCATGTACTCCGCCTCGGAGAAGATACTGTGGAATTCGGGGGGCAGGGCCGACGGACGCGACGCCATCGGCGTCAATGGCCGCGAGGAAAGTGCTCCGGTGGTGGGTGGACCTGGCACGCGGGTGCCCAGTTCATCGGTGAGTGGCCGCGAGCCGATGAGCGGGCGACTGACCGCTCGCCGTGCGCGGGCCGCGTCACCCTGGCGGTCGGTCGGTGACGACGCGGGAGCGGCGGCGCGTGCGTCGCCCAACAGCAAGTGGCGCAGTGGCTCATCTCCACCGGCGAGCCGGTCAGCGAAGAGGGTCTGGCCGAGGCGCTGATCAGGATCCAATTCGAGGGCGCTCCGCACGAGCCGCTGTGCCTCAGCCTCATTGCCCGTGTCATGGTGAATGGCCGCCAAGATCAGCAGTGCCTTGACGCACGCGGGGGCGTTGGCGAGGATGCGACGGCAGCGGTCCGCCGCCGCTGGCGCGCGATAGGCGCGCCACAGCGTCTCGGCAAGCCCTACCTGCGCTTCGAGCAGATCAGGGTACTCCACGGCGAGCATCTCCCACTCGCGGATGCCATGTACGG
>JADMIN010000286.1 GCA_015478575.1 Ktedonobacterales bacterium
GTGTAGATGGCCTCGGCGCGGGCGGCCAGCGCGCGATCCCCCTCAGCGCGCGCCCAGGCCACAGCGAAGGGCAGCGTGACGTTGACGGTGAGGATGGCGGCCCGGCCTGGCGAGACCCAGCCCCCATCGGTGCGCAGCCGCGCGCTCAGGGCGCGGCCCGCGGCCCGCGGCGACCCCGCCAGCATGGCCAACCGCAATGGGTGCCACGGCCCCTCACCTTGCCAGCGTTCATAGAGCGCGATCAGCCCCCGCAGCCGCAGCCGCTCGACGCGCGGCAGACGCGTGCTCTCCGCCAGCAGCGCCTGGGGTGGCTGGCCCGCGGCCAACTGGACCCCTGCCGCGCGCAAAGCCGCCCGGTCGCGCCCGTAGGCCAGCGCCTCGGCGAGCGCGACAAAGAGCACGCCATCATCCGCCGCCCATGGCGAGCTGTCGGAGCGTACACCCACGCCGCGCGCGGCCTCCAGCGCGCACCTCAGCGCCTCAGCGCGCGACGCGAGACGCGCCATGCCCTCGTCGAGCAGCAGCGTGCGCACCCTGGCGGCGCCGAGCCTGGCGCACAGCTCCGCGCAGGGCCACGGTGGCGGGGGCACGCGCTCCTCTGGGCCGGGGCAGAGCGGGCCAGGGCGGAGCACGACGAGGGGGGCCAGCCGCCCGCTGGCCAGTGGCGTGCCGGCGGTAGTCGCCGCGGCGGCACGCGCGACGTGGAGCACCACCGTGTTATAGCGCGGATCGCGGTCGTGGCCGTGGGCCTGCCAGGAAGCGGCGCGCAGATGCAGCTCGATATCGCCGCCCAGACGAGTGCCATCCGGCAGGGCAAGCACGGCATCCCGAAAGTCGGGACCAGCCCCGCCACCTGGGCGTCCCTGGTAAACCATTGTGTAGCATTCGCCTGACTCCGCTCGCAGCACCTGGCCACGCCACGCGCCCGCCGCCCAGGCCGCGGCGAACTCCGCCTCACGCTCGCGCACCCGCCTCGCATGCATCGCCATTCCCCTCCTTTGATCGCGGCATGGCACCACTGCCCTCCATCCTTCATGCCATCCACTTCAATGCTATACCGTGATCGCCGCCGCGAGCGGAAACCACCACTGCTCAGCGCCAGCCCCACCAGGCGATAGCCCGACAGACACGGCTCCAGGCGGCCTATGTCTGCCGATCGCGCGCGGGGAGAGCATCGCCTGTGTCTTCGTCTCACGCCGATGCCTGATGGGGTGGCGGTGGGGAGCGGCAATGAGGAGGGGAGCCAGCGCGACACGACAGACCGATGGGGATGGAGCGGAGCGATGGGGATGGAGCGGAGCGATGGGGATGGAGCGGAGCGGTGGGGAGCATGGTGTGTGAAGCACCTGGGCTAGGCGTCAAACATGCACTCAGCGCGAGCGGCGAACCCTTGGAGCGCCAATAGCGCGCACGCATTCCACCACCGCTCCCACGCCTTGCGTCTCAGGGCTGGTGCGGCGAGGCAAGCTGGCGCGCCCGGAGGGACTCGAACCCCCGACCCTTTGATCCGAAGTCAAATGCTCTATCCACTGAGCTACGGGCGCATGAGGTGCGGAATTGAAGCGGGTTTGTAGCAACCTAGCACCATTACAATAAAGGGAGGTCAAATGGTCTAAGTCCGATATCAAATGCTCTACGACACGCTTTAGCGCATTTGACTTCCCCACTATATCCACGCCCCTTGCCTCACGTCAAGGGTCACATTGCCTGGGACATGCCACGACAACGCAGCCGCTAGGCCGCGTCACACGCGCATCGTCGCGATGAGACGCTCAGGATACAGCAAGAGATCGAGCGCTTCCAGCGGCGAGCGGGCTACCACACGCGCGGCCAGCAGCGCGGGACCATAGACGCCTTCGCTGCCGATCACGGCAACGCCGAGCGCGACACCGCGCAACATCGCTTCGTCGTTGGCCCCATTGCCCAGCGCCGCCACCCGTTCGATGCCAAGCCGCCGCACATAGCGATCCTTGTCCGCTCCGCTGGTGACGCGCTCCCATGTCGGCGTCGGCTGACCAGCGCCCACGCAGGCGACGCGCAGCTCGTCCACGACGGCGTCGAGCGTCCCATGCGTGTCGGCGCTTAGCAGGTGTATATGGAGATCCGCGCTCAGCCTCACCAGCCGTCCGGTCACGCCCTCGAAGAGCTGGCCATCCTCGGCCAGCGTACCGTTCATGTCACAGACAAGGTGCTCAAGTTCGAGCACCGCGCGGCCTGGAATGGTCATCCGCAGCATCGTCGAGCGTCCCTTCCGTTCTGCTCCTAGGTGCCGGCAACGGACCTAGCGCCCACGTCACAGAACATGCTGGGCCAGCAGCAACGCCTCCGCCACATCCTCACAGCGATCCGTGAGCGCTTCGAGCGCGGCGAGGCATTGGATATGCTCGGCGTCATCGCGGGTCCACCGCGGTCCCGGTCTGGCGGCTCCGCACTTAGAGAGATACATGGCAACGGCCGAGTGGTAGAGGGCATCGGCCTGATTTTCGAGCGTGGCGATGTGATCGCAGAGGTGCTGGACAGTGCCAAGCCCCCGCTGGCCAAATGCCAGATTCACCGCCTGGCGGAGATCCTTCGCGGCACGCACCGCTAGTTCGGTAATCCGCTCCGCGGCGCGCGTCGGTCGCTCTGTAGGTGCGCGCGCGAGGAGTTGTGCCGCGGTTTCCACGGCGCCGAACGCGGTCCCGTAGGCCCGAGCCAATTGGACCAGTGGATGATCGAAGGCCATCGCGTGCGCCGAGTCCCGAGACGCCGTCGTCTCGCCATCGCTCGCGTATGTCGCGGTGAAGTGGACGAGCCGCACCGCTGCTCCTGCCGCGCCCTGTTGGAGATGCTCCCGGACGACGCGCAGCGCGGGGAGAGCCTCGTCTGGGTTAGGCTCGATGACCCACATGTTGACATAGTGATTCAACGCCACGAGCGCCGCGCTCAACTCGTCGGTAAGCGCCGCCCAAACCACGTAAGATGATGAGGGGCTGATGGGCGCCTTCACGGTGTCCTGTGTCCCTTGTGCCCCTGAACCGCTCTGGAGTGTCATAGCATTCCCTCCGGTTGCGGCAGACGTATCGGTTGCGCGCAACATGCCATACAAAAAGGCTTCTGCCCTCTCGGCCCGCGAGGAGCCGAAGACGGTAGAAGCCATTAACCGCTCTAGAGGGGCGGTAAGTGAACGGCGAGCTTCATCGCCGGTGATGTCTGTACTGGTGATGGCTGTACTATAGCATGCCTATACCATCACGACAAGCCCGCGCTCCAGCAATCGGCACGACCGTTGCGGAGAGCCGACACTTTCCCGACGGCATACCAATTGGATGGCGGGTGAGCCGAGCTGGCCACCCGCCATGGCGGGCTACCGCAACCATGCGGGGTATGGTCGTCGTGACTAGCCATCACGGCTCATCATGATGCCATGGCGCCGCTTCGGTTTGCCATGACGCGCCGCGTGCGCAGCACAAACGGAATCGCCGCCAACTGGGCCGCGACCGAGAAGATCACGAGCGCGGGGATCGAAGCCTGGTATAAGATCCCCAATAGCACGCTGCCGACGAACCAGCAGATGCCAAAGCCGGTGTCGAAAAGGCCGAACGCGGTCGCGCGGCGGTCGCGGCCAATCATGCCCGTGACGGCTGCCTTGACGATGGATTCCTGCACCGCCATGCCCAGCCCCCACAGCACCATGCCGATCACGGCCAGCACCGCGCCACCCAGGAACACCAGCGGGGCGAATAGGGCGGTAAGGGCAGTCGCTCCCACCACCGTCGTCAGCCCAATGCGGTCGAAGAGGCGGCCTAGCACTAGCGCGGCCACGGCTTCAGTGGCCATCGCCACCGCATATAGCACGGGAATCCAGACGGGCGGCACCACGTTGGCGCGGCCAAAGTGGAACGCGATCAGGGGGAAGTCGGCGTAGCCCGCGGCGATCAGCCCCATCCCCGCCAAGTACACCCAGAAGATCCGTGGAATACCTACGGTTTCCAAGCGCCCATGCCCGATGGGCACCTCAAGGTCGCGCGGCCGCGGATACTGCCGCTGCGCGACGGCGAGCACGACCAGCGTCAGCAGCGCGGGCACGAGCAGGACCGCGAAGGAGACTCGATAGCTGCCGGAGAAGAAGATCGCGGCCGCGACGATCAGTGGCCCTAGCGTCGCGCCCGCCGCATCCAACGCCTCGCGCAGCCCGAAGACCCAGCCGGCGCCAAGCTCGGACGTGGCGTGGGCCAGCATCGCGTCGCGAGCGGGATTGCGCATCGCCCGTCCGGAGCGCTCAGCGACTATCAGGAGGGCGGCGATCGGCCAGTTGCCCGCCAGGGCGAGGAGTGGCACGGCGAGCATGTTAATGGTGTAGCCAACGATGGTGATCGGCCAGTAGCGGCCGGTGCGGTCGGCGGCGTAGCCGAAGACGAAGCGCAGTGCGTAGCCCGCAAGCTCGCCGAACCCGGAAACGACCCCCACGACGATGGCACTCGCCCCTAGTGTTGCGAGGAACGGCCCCGTGATGCCGCGTGCGCCCTCGTGGGTCATGTCCGCGAAGAAGCTGACGATACCCAGGAAGACGACAAAGCGGAGCGCCGCGGCACGCGGAAGCCCCTTGCCTCCCGTGCCGGGTTGCTCTACAGAAGCCGGTGTTTCCGCCGGAGTGCTCATGATGTTTCGCTCCCTCCCGCTGGCGCTGGACACGCATGGGCACACAAAGCCTCTACC
>JADMIN010001068.1 GCA_015478575.1 Ktedonobacterales bacterium
TCGTTGTGGTCGTGCGCCTGGTTGCCACAACCGATGAACCAGCCGCTGTCGTCGGCGCGCTGTGTCTTGAGCCGGTCAAAGACCATGATGCGCCGTGGCGTCCCCGGCGCGAGGCGGCGACAGATGACGGCCAATTCGGAGCGGTGGGGATGGTGCCCGGCCAGCGGCACGCCGTTGCGCTGCACCGCGCTGTCCTGCTGGGTGAGGATGGCGATGGCCCGCGCCGCGCCACGAATATACAGGTCCGCGCCAGTCGCGAAGGGATTCGCCAGTTCTTCAATCGCCAGCCGGTCGCCATCAGCCACGAAGCGCAGCGTGGACCAGCCATAGCGCATCGTCTCATCCGGCATGATGCGCTGGCCGGAGGTGGCGATGTAATCGGTGATATAGCGCAAAACCTGGGTGGCGGCGTCATCCGGCACGCGCTCGGTGATGTCGAGCGCGAATTCGGGCTGGCCCATCTCCGCCATGCCTTGCGTGATGGCGCGGCGCTGCCCCTGTGGCCCCTGCTCGAAGCGGAACTGCATCGCGAACTTACCCTCCCTGCCGCCATTGTATCATCGTTGTCACGTGGCGCGGGCGAGTTGCAACCACGCCTCAGGGTCTACGGCCACGGAGTCCGCCGACGCAGGCCAGGTCGCCCCTCTCCCATCCTCTCCCCACTGCGCTGGAGAGAGGCGCGAGACGGACGCGACATTGCTGCGCGCGTCGCGCGGGTTCAGCATGCTGAACCCCTACGGACATGATCATCCCGAACCGAAACCCGCGTAGGCGGGTTTGGTGGCGCAGCCTTCAGGCGCGGTTTCAACCGCCCGTGCCTGTCGGGTGGGGCCGGTCCCGTTAGCCGAAGGTGATCACCTGCCCCGGCTGGGCGATGTCGATGGCCTGGCCCAACTCCGTGCTGGCGCGCAACGCCCGGCGCAGGTCACGGTCGCTGACCGGTCCGGTTGCGGGGTTGATATTTCTGGCGGCGGCTGCGCCGCGCTGCCAGGAACCGTCTGGCAGGTGGCGGTCATCCCAGC
>JADMIN010000287.1 GCA_015478575.1 Ktedonobacterales bacterium
GCTCCACGATCGCTAACGAGGTCTATCTCTTCGGGCGTACCTCGATGAACTCGGCGGAGGATGCCGCGCGCATCATCGGCCTCGACCTCTACACACGCATTGCCAACGCCGCCGGCGTCGGCTTCTTGGAGCGCTCCAAGAGCGTTGACCGCCGCACGCTGGGCAATTACGACTCGAACGGGCTGCCCACAATGTTCGGCACCACCTGCCCGCTAGAGGTCATGTTCCCGGCGGTCGAGACCGCCACCGCCTTCGCCAAGCTGACCGCTTCCAAGGTGCTGCCCACCCTCGCGGGCGACCTAGAGGGCGAGAAGCGCGCGCTGACCGCGACGGAGTTGGATGAAGTGAAGGAGTGGGATCGCGCCCTCGCCCCGACCGATCCGCCGCTCTTCACCGAGCGCAACTTCCGCACCGCCGGGCGCGACCGGCTGGATGCCCTAGAGGCGCGCCTCACGAAGCAAATTGATGAGGCCATGCGGGAAATTCATGAGAAGGCGGTCGCCAAGGAGGCGGAGGAGAAGCGGCGCATCCACGCCGCGCACCTCGGGCCACTCGCCGCGCAGGTGCAGCGACTGGAGATGCGCAAGCGGATCTATAACGCGGCGCTCGCGCGCGTGCAAGATCAGAACGTGCCCTCCAAGATCCGACCAGACCGCCAACTTCAGCGCAGCTTGATGAATGCCTGGTCACTCTTTGGCAAGAAGGAAAAACTGATCGCGCAAGTGACCGACGACTTCAATCGGGTGCAAAAGCGCAATCTCCGCGCGGAGTTGCTCGATACCAAGAAGAAGCTGCTGGTCCGGCTCGTCGAATATGTGGATGCCGAGCTGCAGCACGCCAAGCGCCACCACGGCGAGGTAGATAGTGATCAAGTGGTGCGCGACCTGAAGCGCGAGGCGCTGGCGATGCCCGCGATGCGTGGGCAGCTTGACCACACGCACGCCCACAAACGCCATCTCTTCGATCTGCCGGGCGTGTCGGGCATGAATACCGAAAACGCCTCGCCCCCGGTCAAGCGTCTCTATGAGATGCTGACCTCCGGCAAGCCACATGATGCCTACGCGCAGGACTTCATCCGGTGGATGCATGAGCATTACGTCGAAGAGGATACCGGCCTCCGCTCCGTCACGCCAGAGGATCTGACCGACCGGCTGGTGCAGTATCTGCGCGACGAGGTCTACCTGCCACGACTGTGGGAGATGAACCTCTTCGACCTGCTCGATGCCTGCTGTGTTGAGCCAGGTGAACGGGCTAACCAAAAGACCGAAGACATCTTGCTGGCCCATCTGCAGCATATCGGCGGGCTGGCGCGCGAGATGGTCGCCTTCGAGGCCCAACTCTGGAGCGAGGGCAGCGGCATGCTCTCGACCAGCCTCTATCTCGGCATGACGTGGAAGAGCGGCGCGCAGCGGCACATCCTGAACCGCGCCCGCGGTCGCCTGAGCGCCATCGCCCGCGAGGGCACCAGCCCCATGGTCGCCAGCGCCGTTGATCCCCATCGCATGCAGCTCGTCTATGGGCAGCATGCCATCAGCCTGGGGACCATCTCCGACTTCTACCAAGACTCCAACAGTTTCATGAGCGAATTCCTAGCCCATCAGACGGCGTGGGCTGGTGGCAACGGGCGCCCCTATGGGCAAAGCAAGGCCCCGGTCTTTAGCTCTGGCGAGATGGAGCGGCTGGTCATGGACCCCAGTGCGCTCGGCGAGCAGCGGAACTTGCCACAGCGGCTGATCCGCCGTGCGCAGATCGGCGCCGGGGTTGAGCCGGCGTGGATGCATTCCTCTCCAGGGAATGGCTACGGTGGGAATGGCTACACGGGCAATGACTACGCCGGCACTGGCCAGGCCGCGAATGGCTACGCCGCTGGCGGTGGGTACGCGGGGAATGGCTACGCGGGCAACGGCGCCGCCCAACAACCTGGCTATGGAGGCGGCAACGGCGTGAATGGCGGCAACGGGGCCAATCCGCAGGCGCCTCGCGGTCCGCTCTCGCCCTTCGGCGGCGGCCAGCGCAACTCGTAATTCCCATGCGGGGGATGCGTGACGGCAGGCATCCCCCCACGCCTGATTCGTGTTGAGGATGGCACACAGGCAGTGAGGTATAGAACAGTGGGCACGGTCATTCCACTCCGCTTTCGGCCAACGGTGGTGTTGTGTGTGGGAGAGCAGGGCAGAGAGGTGGGCGCGCAGCTCGCGACGCTGCTGCCCGGCCTGGACGCCGCGCGCCGGGCTGGAGTCGCCCTGCTCACGGTGGGGGAAACCAGCGCGGATAGCGATGAGCGTGTGCTCGGCTCTTGGTTCGATCCTGATCTTGGAACGGTCGGCAGAGGCCTGCCAGAAGCCGCCCGTGACGAGCGCATGGGCACGGGCACACCCCTCTCACTGCTGATGGTGGAGGCGCTCCGTGGCCAGAATCCGCGCGATGTGGCGGAGCGGCAGGAGCCACGTCACGGGGTCCTCGATGACCTCGTCGTGCGACGCATTCGCGAGGCTGGCTACGCTGTGCCGCGGGCGATGGTCGTGGTGTGGGTGGCCGCGGCGGCGCACTCACGCGCGCTGGTGACGGTGACGCGCAAGATTCGCGCGGCCTTGGCCAGCGAAGGCGTGGATGGGTGGGTGCTGCTGGCCTTGCCCAATATGTACCCACGCGACCCGGAGCGGCACGCCAGACAAGCTAGCCGCTGCCATGATCAGGAATGGGAGACACTCCTCGTCGGGAAAGGCGCCGAGGCGCCGCTGGCGACCTACGCCTACCTCTTCGAAGCGCATGGTGAGCATGGCACCTTCTGGGAGGGTGCGCATGATGTTCCCTTTGCCGCGGCGGAAGCCATCTTTGTCCTCAGCGCCAGCGGCATCACTACCACCCACCAATTCGAGGAGACTCTGCGCAAGAGCCTGCCACAGATGGTGCGGCATCCCTACGAGCGCCTCAGCGGTATCGGTACCAGCCGTCTGACATTTCCGCGCGCCCAGGTGGAGCAATTCTCCGCCTATCGGCTAGGGGCGGGCATCCTGCGTGAGTGGGCGCGCAGTCGTGCCGTCTCCATTCCACTCGTCGCGCAACACCAACGACAAGCCGCCGCGCGGACGCTGCTCACTGAGATGCGCCGCAAGATCCATGAGACCAAAGTAGAGGCGTTGCGGCGTGGCGGGCGTCCGTCGCCGCGTCTGAGTGCCGAGGCCCTCGCCCGCGCGCGCGGGCTGTCGCGCCCTGTGGCCGATGATGGGCTGATCTTCCGCCACTTCAGCGCCGCCGAGACGCGACGGCTCGATGATGGGCGGCTCTCGCTGCCAGAGCGGCTGCGGGCGCAGCGCGCCAAGGCTGAGGAGGGTTTCCCGGTCTGGAAGAGCTTGATCCGCCAGGGGTGGGAGCGCTACGGCCAGGAGATGGAGCGCCGCATCGCCGGCACCGCGGATGAGCTGGTGCTGGAGGGGCCAGAAGGCGTCGCCGAGGCGCGAGCCTATACCGAGGAACTCAAGCACCACCTCACCGTCGAGCGTGAGACGCTGGCGCGGCGGCGCGAGGAGCGCGAGGTGGGATATGAGCGCTTCCTGACGGGGATGGAATCGGCGACGCACGGCCCCTGGGAGCGCACCGCACCGGGCGTGACCACCAGCATCGTGGTGGAAGAGCCGCTCCCGCTGGCCAGCGCGGCCATCACCCAACCGCGGACGCCAGTTCTGGCGAGTCTGCCGCTCACGTTGGGCGAGGTGGATGCCGAGCCACCGGCTCCCAGCCGCGAGGAGGACATGCTGGCTGGGCTGGCCGTGCGCTACGCCTGGCATGAGGAGCGCGTGCCACGGATCGGGGCGCTCGTAGGCGTGGGGTTGATGATGGTGCCGCCGTGGGTCCTGCTGGCGCAGGCGTTGCTGCCACGACAGTGGATGTCGGGCCTGTGGTCCACGCTGATTCTGACCCTGGCGATCATCGCGCTGGCGGTCATCGTCAGCCTGGGCTACTATGACCTGCGCACGCGCCGCGTCACCGAGGCCGCGAGCGACATGCGTCGCGTCTATCGCCGCATGTTCGCGTATCGCTGCGAGCGCCACGAGGACGCGCGGCGCGAGGCCCTGCTGGTCGGCGTGCAGGCGCGCGTGCGACGTATGATGGATCGGCTGGCCGATTGGGATACGTTCGCCACCCGTCTGGCTGAGGGGATGGAGACGGAGGCCCGCCGCATCGAGGAGCAGCTCTTCAATGGGGCCATCGGTCGCCGTGATGTGGTCATCGCGAACCGACAGCGCCTGCATCCCGACGACTACACGCTGCACCATCTGGATGAGGATATCAGCATGCGCCGCCGCGCGCAGCCGCGCGAGGGCTTCGAGTGGCACGCCAGTCCGAGTACGATGCTTCCGCCGCTGCGCGAGCACCTGCGCGGCCAGATTAGCCTGATGGGGTCGCCACTCGAGAGCATCCACGCCCCCGTGCGCGATTTCAGCCTCGCGGTCGTGAAGCCCTATATCAGCGGCGACATCAGCGACTTGGGCGCGGCGTTGGAGGCGATGCCCGCTGGCCAAGCCGCCGGTCTCTTCGATCACCTCATGGAGCGCTCCACCATTCTGTATCGCCCGGTGGATCCGCCGCGCACTCCGGTCTCCTTTGTGGCCGCGCGCGATGAGCACCATATGCACGTGGAGGAGCGCAGCCAGGCCGCTGGCATGGTCATGCTCAGCCTCGAAG
>JADMIN010001069.1 GCA_015478575.1 Ktedonobacterales bacterium
GCACCAGCGTGCCCGCGTGGCCGGCAACGGTCGTGCCGGGGAAGTGCGGAATGCGCGCGTAGGGGAGCTCGACTGGGTTCGCGATGCGCGCGGCGAGGCCGCCCAGCCCCGTGCCGAGGACGATGGCGATCCGCGGCGGCGTGGCGGCATGGCTCAGGATGGTGGCGGCTGCCGCACGGGCGCGCTCGTAGGCCGGTGGCGCGGAGGCATCCTCGCTCACGCTACGCTCCTCTCGGCTCAGGAGATGGGCACCGGCTGGGCGCGGCGCATCTGCTGGTAGATGTGGGTGGTCGAGATGTTGGCGTGCCCCAGCAGCGCCTGCACCGAGCGCAGGTCCATACCGCTGCCGAGCATATCCAGGGCGAACGAGTGGCGCAGGGTATGTGGGGTGAGATTGGCGATGCCGGCGGCGCGGGCGTGGCCCTTGATGATGAGCCAGAAGCCCTGGCGCGTGAGGCGCTGGCCGTGATGATTGAGGAAGAGCGCGCCCTCGTCGGCGCCGCGCACCAGGTCACGGCGCGCGCCATCCAGATACTCGCCAAGGGCGCGCTGCGCCGGCAGCGCGAGCGGCAACGTGCGCTCCTTGTTGCGGCCCACGCAGCGGACGTGCCCGCGGGCCAGGTCCAGATGCGCCACGTCGAGCGAGACCAGTTCCGTGACCCGCATGCCGGTGGAATAGATGGTGTGCAGCATGGCCAGGTCGCGCTGGCACACGCCCTCACCGGCGCGCACCACGGCGAAGAGACGCTGCACCTCCTCAGGCCGCAGCGCGTGGGGCAGATCTTTCTCGACGCGCGGCGCCCGCAAGCCCACGGATGGGTCCTGCGCGAGGTTGCGCGTCGCGCTCAGGTAATGGAAGAAGGACTTGAGGGCGGCGACTTTGCGGGCGATGGAGGTCGTCGCATACTGGCGCTCGCGCAGGTGGAGGACGAAGTCCGCGATCATCGCGGGCGTCACGTCGTCCCATCGCGCGATCCCGCGCCGCGCCAGAAAATCCGTGAGTTGGCGCAGGTCGGTTTG
>JADMIN010001070.1 GCA_015478575.1 Ktedonobacterales bacterium
CGTGCCCGCTCCTCCGTCCGCGCGCCCTCCGTCTCGCGGAGGGCCTGCCGCCGCCCCTCCACTGCCGCTTGCGCCTCCTCGGCGGATACCATGGCGGTAACCACCGTATCCTCCTGGGTGGCACGTGTCGCCTGCATGTGTTCGATCTCCTGCTGCAACTTGCCCAGGTCTTTGGCGGGGACGCCGCCAGCATAGAGGCGCGCCTCCTGCCGCTGGAGGCGACGGCGCATCTCTTCTAGCGCGGCCTCAGCTTCGCGCAGCCGTTGGGCGCTGGCCTGGGCACGCCGCGTCGCCTGCGCCAGCGCCACACGCGCCGTCTGTGCCGCATCTGTCGCCAATGCCTGGCGCAACGCCTCCCGCTCGGCCTCCGCGCGCTCGATCTCCAAGTCAACCTGCTGCACAGCCCACAGTTGGGCGACCTGCGCTCGCGTCATGTTTCCGCCTCCTCGCGCTCGCCATCACTGCCATGCCGCCTCTACGAGTATGATATCATGCTAGCGCCGTCCGAACGCTGTCGCCACCATGCGAAACGAGGATGCCGCTGTGCGGGCGCCAGTCTCTCCCACCTCGGCGGCCTGCGGACGACGCGCGTTGCCACCACCGGACGGGCGGATAGAGCAGCGAGCGAGAAAGGAAAGGATAATCGTGATGCGCATTCAGACCATCGAGCACTATATGGCGGCGATGCGGATGACGTTCTCACCGGAGCGGGCACAAGGACAGCGGGCCGTACTCCAGTATGCGTTTACCGGGCGCGAGAGCGGCACCTGCCACGCCATCGTCGCCGATGGCACGCTCGAGGTCGCCGTCGGCCCACATGCCACACCGACCGTTGCGGTCCACGTAGATTTCGATCTCTGGATGGCGATCCTCGCGCATGAGGTGGACGGGCTGATCGCGTACCAGGAGGGGCAGTACACGGTAGGCGGCGATCTCGTCGTGCTGCTGGATTCCAATGCCTGGTTCGTGCGCTGAGGCGCGTGTGAGGCCCATGCCGCGTGCTACACTGAAGGCCCAGG
>JADMIN010001071.1 GCA_015478575.1 Ktedonobacterales bacterium
GATGGTCAGCGACTCTCCGCATGCGCCACGCCGCTGGCCCAGAGCGCATTCGACCATATGCCGCCATGAGGATCAGGGTACCACGTGCCGCTGGCAAGAAAAGGGAAGCCGCATGCTGGAGGTGAAGGAGCGTCTGCTGGCGTTCATCACGCGCCTCGCGCATCTGCCGTTGCGCGCGGGGCTAGCCGTCTTCGCGGCGGCGTGCGTTGCTGGCTACCTGCTTGGCCTGGCGGCGGGATGGCAAGCGCCTGTGCCTCAGCCAGCGTCCGCTGGCGTGGCGAGCGGCGCGATGGGGGCGACGCCCGCCCGTGCCTCCACATCCCGTGCCCACTCCGCGACGCCAGCGGCTCGTGCCACCGCCCCATCCGCGCATGCCTTGCGGGTGAGCGCGCCATCGCCGGTGTTCTTCGCACCCTCTGGGAAGAACGAGGGCAAGTCGCGCAAAAGCGCGCTCGCGCCAGCGCGTGGGAATGGCCACACCGCGAAGCCTGGCCCCACACGTGGCAACGGACGAAGGCGTGAGAGCGGCCACGGCGAACGCAGAGGCCACGGTGGCGAGTGATCGCCCGTCTGCGTGATCGCCCCTCTTCCGTACCCGTCTTCCGTACCCGTCTTCCGTGGCCCCTTCCATGCCACCCACAGCCACACATCCAGACGCTCGGCAGTAGCGCGGCACGGCACGCTGAAGCGCGGCGCAACACGCTGGCGCGGCACGGTTGGGCCGGTCTGCTATAATAGCGGCGGGCAGGGCGCGAGAACAGCGGGAGAGGGCCAATGTCGCACATGAGACGTGAGGCCACGCGGAAGTACCGCATCATTGGCGGGTTCATCGGGCATTACCGCGGCCAAGAAGACTACGGCGGCGGGGTCAAATACAAAGAGTCCACCCGACACGACGTCGAGGTGGAACACCATAGTTACCACAAGCGCCTCCAACACTCCATCGCATGGCTGCCGGCGCCGACGCGGGCGGCGACGACGGGGAGTGCGCCGGCAGTCGAGAGCACCCTTGCCAGCGC
>JADMIN010001072.1 GCA_015478575.1 Ktedonobacterales bacterium
CACCACCCGCGGGTCATCCGCCCGCATCCGTGCCCGACGCCGGAGAAGAGCGCCTGCGCGGGACCGCGCGCTACCCGCCCCAGCCCTCTCCGTCCGCTCTACCCGCACCGTATGACGCGGGCGGGTACGCCGCCGCACCCTATCCCTCCGTCCCCTCTCCCGCCGCGCCGTCGCCTGGGTCCACCTGGGCGCCACGGTCGGGGTTGCCAGCACGCGCACGCGCCCTGCCATATCCTGGGCTGGCGCTGGGCGCTGTGGCGACGTTCCTGCTGGCGGCGCTGGCGCTCACGCTTCGCGCCATCGGGGGGGTGGGCACCTTCAACAACAGCGTGGGCATGGTGGCGCTGGTCCTGGCCGCTCTGGGGCTGCTCAGCACGTGGATCGGCGGCATCGCGCGGGCGGCGCGGCTCCGGCGTCGCGGCTGGCTGGTGAGCATGCTCCTGCTCAATGTCTACGCGGTCTTCGTCTTCGCGCTGCGCGGCCCGACCACCTCAGCGCGGCCCTGATGGCCTCCACTCCCCTGGCCGCGCGTCTTGTCTAGGCCCGGATGAACAGCGCGGTGCCGACGGTGGCCCAGCTATAGAGCCAGGCGGTGGCGCGCTCTGGCATATTGACGCAGCCGTGGCTGCCCGTCTCTCGCGTGCCGTCGGCGTCAGTATGCGGCTGCTCGCTACCCGGGCCGAACGTCTCGCGCCAGGGAGCATCGTGGATGTAGAAGCCGCCCGCGCGGAAGAGCAGGGCATAATTGATGCGCAGCGGCGCGTAATAGTACGGCGAGCCAGGCGCCCAGGGGGAGAAAAAGGTGACATTCGTGAGCTTGGCCTGAATGGTGTAGGTGCCGATGGGCGTGGCCAGGCTAGGCCGCCCGGTGGTCACGGGACTGGCAAAGAGGAGCCGGCCATCCAGATATGCCCAGAGCCATTGCTGTGAGAGGCTGACGAGGATGACGCGCCCGCCCACGCGCGGGGCGCCGCCGCCAGCGGGCCCACCCCGAACGCCACCACCGCCCCGGCCGCGGC
>JADMIN010001073.1 GCA_015478575.1 Ktedonobacterales bacterium
CATCTGCCCGGTCTGCGGCTTTAAAGATAGCTGCTGCTATTAGCCTATGGAGAGCGTTATGAAGATCGGTTTCGTCTTGGTCATCGCCGACCGCAAAGAGCTAGGCCGCCCCTTCTCCTGGATCGAGACGCGCGCGATGGCCCAGCGCGCGGAGGCCGCGGGCTTCGATTCGCTTTGGCTCTACGATCACCTGCTCTATCGCACTGCCGGTGAGCCGACGGTGGGCATCTGGGAGTGCTGGACCTTCCTCTCGGCGCTGGCCGAGGCCACCACGCACCCAGAGCTTGGCACGGTTGTCGCCTGCGTTCCCTTCCGCAATCCCGCCCTGCTGGCAAAGATGGCCGTCACGTTGGACGAGGTGAGTGGCGGACGCCTGATTCTGGGTATCGGTGCTGGCTGGAACGCCGCCGAATTCGAGGCCTTTGGCGTGCCCTTCGATCACCGCGCGACTCGCTTCGAGGAGGCGGTGAAAATTATCAAGCCGTTGCTGACCGAGGGGCAGGTGGATTTCCAGGGGGCGCACTATGCCGCGAAAAACGGTGAGTTGGCCCCGCGTGGCCCGCGCCCGCACGGTCCGCCGCTGATGGTGGGCACCACCGGCCCCCGCATGCTGCGCCTGACCGCCCAGTACGCCGATAGCTGGAACATGGCCTGGCTGAGCACGGCGCCCTCCATCGCCGAGGCCCGCGGCAAGATGGAAGCCGCCTGCCAGGAGGTGGGGCGCGACCCAGCGACGATGGAGGTCACAGCCCTGATGGCGCTCACCTTCCCCGATCTGGGCGGGCCTGAGCGGCCGATGGCGGAATACATCACCGGCTCGGCGGACGCGCCAGAGCAGGTGGCCGAGCATCTCCTGACCTATGCGCACATGGGCATCGCGCACCTGATGCTCCACGTCTATCCCTACACCCACACCGCGCTGGACCGGCTGGCCGACGCGGTGCGGATCTACCGTGAGCGGAGCGCGAACGAGTGAACAGCGAACGAGTGAACAGCGAACGAGTGAACAGCGAACGAGT
>JADMIN010000288.1 GCA_015478575.1 Ktedonobacterales bacterium
TCGAGCCGAGCACGCCGGTCTATGAGGGCATGATCGTGGGCCTGAATGTGCGTCCCGATGACCTGGCGGTCAACGTCTGCAAGGAGAAGAAGGCGACCAACGTTCGCTCCTCGACCTCGGATATCGCGGTGCGGCTCTCGCCCGCGGTGAAACTCAGCCTGGAGCAATCGCTGGACTTCATCAACAACGATGAGTTGGTCGAGGTCACGCCGCAGAACATCCGCCTGCGTAAGCGCCTGCTGACCCAGCACGAGCGTTCCCGTGCCCGCGAACAGGCGTAACCGGGGGCATGGGAGCGTTTCCCGCGGTGAATAGCGGCATCGCCTTTGGGCTGGTGGCGGCGCTGTGCTGGGGCATCGCCGATTTCTGCGCCCGCGGTTCCTCGCGGGCCGGTGGGACGTTTCTCACGCTGCTCGCCATCCAAGTGGTGGCGGTGGCCGCGCTGCTCGGCATTGCCCTGCCGCTGGGGCTGCTCTCGCTCTCGGCGATGCCGCTGGGGATGGTGCTGGCGGCGGCGGGCGTCAGCCTGGCCATCTTGGCGGGCGCGGGGTTCCTCTACCGCGCCTTTGCCATCGGCACACTGGCGCTCGCCTCGCCCATCGCGGCCAGTTTCGCGGCCATCACGGCGCTGCTGGCGCTGGTCACGGGTGAGCGGCCCGCGCTGACGCAACTGGTGGGTATCGCTTTGACACTTGGTGGTGTTGTGCTGGCCAGTAGCGTCTCCACCCCGACCAGGGCAGAAGCGGGCAAGGCCCGCGCGCTTCCCACGGATCCAGCGATCGGGGGGCGTTGGCGCGTAACATGGCATCCAGAACCGGGGCTGATCGAGGCATTGGCCTCGATGCTGATCTTTGGCGTGGCCTATTGGGCACTGCGGTTTGTCGTGGGCGCGCTTGGTGGTGTGCGGACCGCGTTCATCGGCAAGGTGACTGACTTGCTGGCGCTGAGCGTGATCGCGCTCGTGGGGGCCAGTGTCGCGCGGCGGCGCTCGCGGTCGCTCGCCACGCCGCGGTGGTACGCGCCACGCCGCCCCCCGTTTGCCTTCTGGCTCTTCGTTGTGCCGGCGGCGCTCCTCGATACGACCGCGAACATCGCCTACAACCTGGGTATCACGCGCGCGCTGGTCTCGGTTGTGGTGGTGCTTTCCTCGCTCTTTAGCGCGGTGACGGTGCTGCTGGCGTGGATCTTCCTGCGCGAGCGTCTGCGTGGCTGGCAGTGGGTGGGCGTCAGCGCCATCTTCGTCGGCATCGTGCTCGTCAGCAGGTGAACAGGCCGCTGGCCGCGAGGGTGACGGTGTAGCCCATCTGGGTGCGCTTTCGCGGTACCAATCGCCGGATACGTTCGTTAGGTAGATAAGTATCCGCCCGCAGCGGTGGTCGAGAGCCAATGAACGCGCCTCAGTTGTGGGGGTTTTTAAGCGTCTCTCAGAGTGTGTAACGCGGAGGAGGCCCCTCTATGGAGCCGCGCGAATCTCAGCCGTCCACTCATGTGCTGACAGAACAGGCGGGGCATCCGTCGGCCAGCGAACCGGCCAGCGAGTCGCTGGCCAAAGGGTCAGGTGCCTCCGCGGCGGAGGTGTCGGCGCCTACGACTGCCGCGGCGCCTACGACCGCCTCCACGCCGGATGTATCGGCGCCGCGCTTTCCAGGGCGCTCCGCCCCGAAGCGCACGGTGGGTATGCATGCCAGTGGCTCCTCGCATCAGATGCCTCCTTCCGGTACGTCTTTTCCGCGCGCCAGCGGTACGCCACCACGCGCGAGAGCCGATGATCCTGGTGCGACACAGCCTGGTGATCTGGCGATGCCGACGAGCGCGCGCGAGACCGCGACACGCCCGATACGCCGGACATCCACGCTCGCGTCACAGCCTCAAGCAGCACCGCCACGAGCCGAGGAGCTCAAGCGCGTGACGGGGGCCATGCGTGCGCTGACGCAGGTGCATGGCGATGCGACCGCGGTGGTGCGGGCGATCCACACCAGCGGGGATGATGATGCCACTGTGATCGCGGGTACCGTGATCGCGCGCCCCGTACGATCGCCGGTGAGGGTGGTGCCGGGGCGGGCGGCGGGGGTGCGCATTCCCGCCTCTCCCGCGTTGCGCAAGCGCCATCCCCAGGGTCGGCGGGTCTTCGCTGGGCTGGTCACACTGGCGGCCAGTGTGGCGATGGTCGTGGGCATGCTGTATGCCTCCAGCCCGATGGGTGGGGCACGCATGGCGGCGCAATCGCTGGAATTGGTCGCGGCGGCGGGCGATAACGGCGTCGCGACATCAGGCGGGCTAGGTGGGGCATGGGCAACATCAGCGGGCGCGCTCTCGCTGGGCATCGGCGGCGGCGCAGGCCCCGGCGTGAAGGCGCCCGGGACGGCGGGCCTGCCGGTGAAGAACGTGCCCAAGCCGCCTGTTGGTCCCCCGCCCCCGCCGCCACCGGGCATCGGGATCTCGCCCGCGCCTTTCACGCCGTGGCCGCCAGCCAACCAGTGGATGCAGGTACCAGGGTATGGGGCCTTTGCCGCCCAGCCGGTCGCGGGCTACTATTCCTCGGCGTTCGGGCAATGCACGTGGTGGGCGCAGTACGAGCGGCGCGATGAGACGCTGGCCCATATGGGCAACGCGCGCTACTGGGGAGCGGATGCCATCGCGCGCGGCTACCGCGTCGGCGACCGTCCAGCGCCGAACACCACGGTCGTCTTCCAGCCGGGGGTGCAGGGCGCGGGCGGCGGCGGACATGTGGCGCATGTGATCGCGGTCTATCCTGGCGGCTGGTTCCTCATGTCCGAGATGAATTTTTATTGGAATGGCGGCGGCCTGGGCCGCGTGGATTACCGCTACGCGCACTCCGGCTGGGGTGTGCAGTTCATCTATTAGGCGGTTTCCTCGCGGGCGCGCCCCTGGCGGCTGAGGGGGCGCGGACGGTGGGGATGGGCGTCTTCCAGTCTTTACCGCTTGCTGAGCGCCAACCCTATGGACTTGCGCGCGGGCAGGCGCCAACAAGGCCAGGGAAGAGCAGAGGGCATGGACACTGACGAGACGGGGTGGCGCATCACGCTCGAGGCGAGTGATGCGGTGGCCTATGCCGCGCTGGCGCGCGACCGTCTCTGGAACTGCTTCGCTATCGCCGATTTGGCGCCACCGTTTCGCGCCTATAGCCAGGTGGCGGTCGCCACGCACGCCGCGAGCGGGCAAAACGCGACATGCCTCGTACTGCGTCATCCAGCGTTCACGGTGCTCGCGCCCGATGGCGCGGAAGAGGGCGTCGCGGCTCTCCTGGCGCGGCTCGATCTTCCCGCGCGCACCCTCATCCAGGTGCGCGCGCGCCACCTGCCCGCGCTCAACCGCTATTACACTCGCGAGGCGGACTGGCGTGAGGTGTTGCGCATGGCGGTGGCGGCGGAAACCTTGCTGCCGCCGTCCGCCTCGGCGGTGGCGGCGGTGGAGCGCCTCACGCCCGCCGATCTGCCGGAACTACGTGCGCTCTATGCGCTCGCTGCCGAGAGCACCTTCAATTCCGACCAGGTAGAGCAGGGTGTCTACTATGGCATCCGCGCCAATGGGCACCTGCTCGCCGCTGGCGGGACGCATGCCATCGCTCCCACCTACGGCATCGCTGTGCTCGGTGGCATCTTCACGCATCCCAACGCGCGTGGGCAGGGCTACGCGAGCACACTCACCGCCGCGCTCGCCGTGGACCTTTTCGCGCGGGGCTGCCGTGATGTCGCGCTCAACGCCTTCGCCGAGAATCACCCCGCGATCCGTGTCTACACCCGCCTGGGCTTCCGGACGCACAGCCACTACTGGGCGGGACCAGCGCGGCGCACACGCTCAGCGCCACACGAGTGGGCATGAGCGAATGATGCGGCTGGGCCTGGTACCCGCGCGGCGTCACGCGGCGCGTAGCGCGTGGTACAATGCACGCTGCCCCGTCGCGTCCGCTGTATCCGGCGAGCGAGCGGAAGGATGCCGGACCGCCGGGGGAGAAGTGTGAGCCTGAGATGAAACCGTTTGTCGCTATTGTGGGCCGGCCCAATGTCGGCAAATCTACGCTCTTCAACCGCCTTGTCGGCGAGCGCTTGGCCATCGTCGAAGACCTGCCCGGCACGACGCGCGACCGCATCTATGCCGATTCTGAGTGGAACGGACGGACCTTTCTTCTGGTGGATACCGGCGGCCTGGAGCTAGGGGCCGGTGATGATATCAGTACGCGCGTCACCGCGCAGGCGCGGCTCGCCATCGAAGAGGCTGACGTGATCGTCTTCTTGGTGGATACCAAGTCTGGCATCACTGAGGCTGATAGCGAGGTGGCCGAAATGCTGCGCCGCTCTGGCAAGCCCGTCGTGCTCGGCGCGAACAAGGCTGACAACGCCAGCCGCCGGCAGGAAGCCGTCGAGTTCTATGCGCTGGGGCTGGGCGAGCCGATCACCGTCTCTTCCACCTCTGGCACCGGCACCGGCGACCTGCTCGACGCGATCACCGAGCGCCTCCCCGCGCCCGATGCTGAGGAAGAAGCGGACGCGCCCGCTGGTGTGCCGCGCCTGGCCATCGTCGGGCGGCCCAACGTGGGGAAGTCCTCGCTGGTCAACGCCATCCTGAGACAGGACCGTGTGCTCGTTAGTGACATTCCCGGCACCACACGTGACGCCATTGATACGCTGGTCGAATATAAGGACCACACGTATATGCTC
>JADMIN010000289.1 GCA_015478575.1 Ktedonobacterales bacterium
ATACTCTACTAGCCCCAGCTTGTCGCGCCCGACATACCACCCATAGCCATAGCCCAGTCGCGTGAACCGCCCCGCGCATGGCTGCGCCCCGCTCGCACAGATCGTGACGTGCGGGGTCAGCATCTCCGCTACCGCCGGGCGCGGCAGCGTCGTGCCCATCTCCAGCGCGCGCTCCCAGCGCGCGAGATCCCCTACCGTCGAGGCCAGCGCCCCAGCGGCGAACGGCAATGACATATCCAGGTAGGGTGCGGGTGTCCCCCAAGTCGTGTATCCGCGCGCGTGCTCTGGCGGTATGGGGCGGTTCACGTCATACGCGGTCGCCGTCATGCCCAGCGGACCAAAGATCGCCTGCTGGAGAAACGTTCCATAGGCCTGGCCCGATACCCGCTCGATCACCACGCCCAGCACGTTGTAGCCCGCGCTGCTGTAGCGGAAGCTCGTTCCTGGCGCGAAGGCCAGTGGCTCGCTCTCGATCAGCGCCAGCAGCGCCTCTGGGCTGAGCGGCTTGGTGTAGTCCGTGATGGCGCGCTCCGCTAGGTCTGGAATGCCCGATGTATGGGTTAGCAGTTCCTCAATCGTAATCGGCCGCCACGCCGCCGGGCAGCGCGCGAGATAGCGGCAGACCGCATCTGATACACGTAACCGACCACGCTCCCGCAAGAGCAAGATCGCCATCGCGGTGAACTGCTTGGTCAGCGAGCCGATGCGGAAGCGCGTCCGCGCCGTATTGGGTATGCCCGCCGCCGCATCCGCCAGGCCATAGCCTTTGCTGAGGAGCACTCTCCCCCCGCGCGCCGCCACCAGCGCCGCGCCGCTGAACCGCCGCGCCAGCGCTTGCCGCTCCAGATACGCATCAATTCCCGCCGCCGCCGCGCTCACCACCGGCGCTGGTGTCGCCGCCGATCCGCCCGCGCTCCCGCCCGCGCAGCCCGCCAGGAGCACCAGCGCGTACAGCAGCAGTGCCAGGGGTGCCGCCAACGGCTGGCCTCCCGGCCCGGGTCGCCGCGTAGAGTCCATCCTGATTCCCATCCGCGAAATCCTTCTCCGCGAAATCCATCGCGCTGGCCGCATGACGCGCTGGCCGCATCGCCGTGCCTGGCCCCGCATCCGCGGTAGCGTATCAGAACCCCAGCCCCAGCCGCTTCAGGCTGACGAATCTTCCCTGACCGATGATGAGGTGGTCG
This sequence comes from Ktedonobacterales bacterium, assembly GCA_015478575.1. GTDB lineage: Bacteria > Chloroflexota > Ktedonobacteria > Ktedonobacterales > JADMIN01 > JADMIN01. The sequence goes on from JADMIN010000289.1 coordinate 1,185, forward strand.
AGCAACTCGATATCCAACAACTCGCCCGCCTTGCGCAACTGCTCGGTTGTGCGAATATCCTCAGGCGAGGGTGTTGGATCGCCGCTGGGATGATTATGAGCTACGACGAGCGCCGGGCAGGTCCGCGCGATGGCGGGCCGAAAGACCTCCGCCACCCGCACCACGCTGCTATTGACCGTCCCCTGATACATCATCTCTTGGTGGACCACATGATTCTTGGTATCCAAACAGAGCACGCGCAATTGCTCCCGCGCCAGATATCCCATCTCGATCGAGAGCAGATTGAAGATATCCTCTGGCCCCGTGATCCGCAATTGCTCCTCTGGCGCCAGCGTGCTCAGCCGTCGCCCGACCTCCAGCGCCGCCTTCAGCTCCGTGGCCTTTGCTGGCCCCAGCCCCCGCACCTCGCACAGTTCTGTGATCTCCGCTCGCAGCAGCCCCCCTAGCCCGCCATACATGCGCAGCAGCCGTGTCGCCAACTCGACGACGTTCTCCCCCGGTGTCCCTACCCGCAGGATAATCGCCAGCAACTCCGAAGTTTGCAGCGTCCCCGCGCCATAGCGCACCAGTCGCTCGCGTGGGCGCTCTTCAGCGGGCATCTCACGCACCGTGCAGCGATACTCCACTCGAGGATCAGCGGCGACCGACATAGCACTTTCCCTCCACAGCGACCCTTCCCGCCCAGTCTGGGGATAGCGGCGCACTCGCCTATGCTACCATGCGGTGGCTCACCTGGCAAGCGCGGGCAAGGAGATGTCTCGTGGCGGGAACGAGGAGATGGCTGTCTGTCATCTTGCTCGGGTCGGCCAGCGTCCGGCGGATGAAGCGTACCTACCGCCTCGTTACTGTTGGTCGCGCTCATTCCAGTTTGCGCTTCAAGCAGGCGGACGTGCTTCCCGACGACCCCGTGCCCAGTCCAGCGAGTTGCCCAGTGGCGGCCTGGCTTGGCGCTTGGCGACTTGGCGGTGAATGCTTGACAGAAACGACGGTGAATGCTACTATCTAGAGGTTGCACGCGACAATCGAACACTCGTGTACCCGTGACCTCCCACATATTGCTCCCACCGCGCGCCTCAGGCGCTGCCGAGTTCGTCTAGTGGGAATGGGGTCGCAGGTACGCATCTATTTCGCATGGAGGAGAGACGCACACCATGTATGCAGTGATCGAGACGGGGGGCAAACAATATAGGGTAGGCCCTGGCCAGACCGTCGAGGTGGAGCTGCTGCCCGCCGAGCCGGGAAATGAGGTCGCGTTCGATCGGGTGCTGCTCGTCTCCACCGGCGACGAGACCCTCGTTGGCACACCCACCGTGCCGGGCGCGCGCGTCATCGCCACGGTCATCCGCGAGGGCCGCGGACCGAAGATCATCGTCTTCCGCTATAAATCGAAGAAGCGCTACCGCCGCACTACCGGCCACCGCCAAGATTATATCTATCTGACGGTGACGGATATCCAGGCTCATGGCCAGAGCCTCGTCGCGGACGAAGAACGCAAGCGCTATGAGCGCCAGGCACAGCGCGCGGCCAATCGCTTTGAGGCGAAGTTGCTAGCGCAGTTGGGTGACGAGATCGTCGCGCCAGAGGCCGCGCCCATCGCGCCACGGGCCACCACGGCGCCCGCACGCGGCGCGCGTGCGACGACCAAGACGGCGGGCACGCTGACGGCGGACGCATAAGTATCAGACGGTTACGGTGGCAGGTCGCGGGGGTGCAGGGTGGAGCACCCGCGTGACGTATCAAGAGGGCAGGAAAGCACATGGCTCATAAAAAGGGCGTCGGTAGCTCACGTAATGGGCGCGACAGCAAGCCCAAGATGCTTGGCGTCAAGCGCTACGATGGGCAGCTTGTGCGCGCTGGCACGATCATCGTGCGCCAGCGTGGCACGCAGTTCAATCCTGGTACGCATGTCGGTTGCGGCCGCGATTATACTCTCTTCGCGCTGGTGGACGGTACCGTGAAGTTTGAGTGGGATAGCCGCACGAAGAAGCGTGTCAGCGTTCGCCCGCTTGTGGTCGCGGAGACCGAGGCCGTCGCGGCCTCGGCCTGATCGAGGTACGGGGCAGGCGAGCACATGAGGCAGAAGCACGTGAAGTGCCTCTGCCTTTTGTTGTACGTGAGAGTGCATCGGCAGTAGGCATAGCTTTTGCGCATGATGTGAGAGGTATGCGGCGCAACCCATAGGTGCGCGTGACGTATACGCGGTGAGACCACGTTTCGAGAGACCGCGTGCCGCCGCGCAGTGGGCGCGGGCAGGCGTACTGGCCCCAGGTGTGCTTATCCGCGCGCTGGCTGTGATCAGCCAGACGCCATTGCAACGCGAACCAGGCCGTGATATAGTGCCAGCGATATCGTACCGGTCAACAACGTCGGTGCGCGACCTGACGAAGCGGCCAGTCCCCGGGGTGTCCTGGGCACTGCGCATGGCATGGAAGCACGTGCCGTTTACCAGTCCGGAGAGGGGGGCAGCATGGCGCTGCGTCTGATCGCGGCCTCGCAGACCGATGTCGGGAAGCAGCGTGAGCAAAACGAAGACGCCTGCTTTAGTGAGATCACGGAACACGACGCCCAGACCTATGGACTCTTCATTGTGGCCGATGGCATGGGCGGCTACCGCGCCGGTGAGGTCGCCAGCAAAATCGCGGTGGAGACTATCAGTGAGACGTTGCGCTCGTTGCTTGGTCCCGTCAGCGCGCAGACGACGGTACGCCTGAACCGCCGCGGGCGCGGCAGGGGCGGGAAGAGTGGCAAGCAGGAGCGCACCAAGGAGCCAGCGGAGGCGACACCGTCAGCGGACGTCGTGGAGGCGCGTGAGGCGCCCCTCACCCAGCAACTGGCCGAATCGGTCGCCATCGAGCATTATACGAACCAACTCAAGGCAGCGGTGCGGCAAGCCAGCAAGGCCATCGTCGAGTATGGCAACGAGCATAAAGACGCGCGCGGGCTTGGCTCAACCCTCACCGCCGCTCTCGTCATTGGCGAACGGTTGTTCATCGCCAATGTCGGCGACAGCCGCACCTACCTGTTGCGCGCGGGCACCCTCCAGCGCATCACGCTTGACCACTCGCTCGTCGAGCGGCTTGTCCAGGCGGAGCAGATTGACCGCGAGGAGGTCTATGAGCATCCCAGCCGCAATCTCATCTACCGCTCGCTCGGCGCTGGGCATGCTGAGGTGGAGGTGGATATCTTCGTCGAGCAGCTACAGGTCGGTGATGCGCTGCTGCTCTGCAGCGATGGTCTCTGGGAGATGGTGCGTGACCCTGAGCTTACGAGCATCCTCACCGACACGCGAGAGCTGGCGGAAGCCTGTGACCTGCTGATCAAACGGGCCAATGAGCACGGTGGCGAAGATAACATTACGGCCGTTCTCGTGCGTTGCCTGGAAGGCTAGCGGGTGAGGATGTGTCCTATGGCTTTGGCGGTGGGAACAGTGCTGGCGTCACGGTGGCGTGTGTTGACGCGACTGGGCGAGGGGGGCATGGGCAGCGT
>JADMIN010001074.1 GCA_015478575.1 Ktedonobacterales bacterium
GCGAGCACCAACTCAAGCCCGATCTGCTCAGCCGCTGGAAGGCCGACTTTGTGACGCAAGCGGCGAGCGTGTTTGCGGGCGACGAGCGCAGCCAGCGTGCCGAGCAGCGCATCGCCGAGCTGGAGCGGCTGGTAGGACGGCTGACGCTGGAGCTCGCGGTGGCAAAAAAAGCTGCGTTGCTCTCAGCCGGGAGCAGCGGCGCCAGGTGAGCACCCAGTTACGCTCCACGTATCCGCTCGCGGTGATCTGCGACGTGCTGGCGCTGCCACGCAGCAGCGTCTATGCGGCCGAGTCGGCATCGCACGGCCGGCTGGACGACGAGGATCAGCCCCTGCGGGAGCACATCGAGCGCATTGCGGGGCAATGGCCGACCTATGGGTATCGGCGCGTCACCGCACAACTGCGCCGCGAAGGCGTCGCCGTCAACGGCAAGCGCATCCGCCGCCTCATGGGCGCGTTGGGCCTGGCGGGCCACGTGCCGCCGCGGCGTTGCCGCACCACCAACAGCGACCATCCCTATCCGCGCTACCCCAATCTGGTCGCCGATCTCGCCATCACGCAGCCCGACGCGGTCTGGGTGGCCGATATCACCTACGTGCGGCTCCAGCGCGACTTCGTCTACCTGGCGGTGCTCATGGACGTCTACACGCGGGCGATTCGCGGCTGGCAGCTCTCGCGCCACCTCGACCAAGCGCTCACGCTGACGGCGCTGGAGCAGGCGGTGCGCGCGGGGCACGTGCCCGGCATCTATCACTCCGACCAGGGGGTGCAGTACGCCGCCACCGCCTATACCGCGCACCTGGAGGGCTTGGGAACCCAGATCAGCATGGCCGAGCAGGGCGAGCCACGCCAGAATGGCTATGCCGAACGGCTGATGCGGACGATCAAAGAGGAGGAGGTGGCGCTCACCGAGTATCGCGACTTCGCCGATGCCTATGCCCAGATCGGGTGCTTCCTGGATGACGTCTACCAACGCAAGCGCATCCATTCCGCGCTGGGCTATCTGACGCCGGCAGA
>JADMIN010001075.1 GCA_015478575.1 Ktedonobacterales bacterium
CAGCCATGCTCCGGGCGCAGTCTCGTCTTCTCTCGCCGGCTCGGGAAAGACCCGCAGGCCGACATGAGCGGGGCGAGTTCAAACCCCCAGATAGGCGCGCCGCACTTCCGGATCTTCGGACAGTTCGCGCACGCGCCCCTGGCCCACAATCCGCCCCGTTTCCATCACATAGCCGCGATCCGCGACGCTGAACGCGGCGAACACGTCCTGCTCCACCAGCAGCACCGTGAGGCCCAGTGCGCGGATGCCGACGAGCACCGCCAGCAAGCGGTCCACCACCACAGGGGCCAGCCCCAGACTCATCTCGTCCACCATCAGCAGGCGGGGTGCGGCCATCAGCGCGCGTCCGAACGCACACATCTGCTGCTCGCCGCCCGAGAGATTCCCAGCCAGTTGGCGGCGGCGCTCCTTCAGGATCGGGAACAGGTCGTAGACCTGCGCTGCGCTGCTGGCCACGCCAGCAGGGTCGCGCCGCCGGTATGCCCCCATCAGCAGGTTCTCCTGCACGGTCATGCGGGCAAAGAGCTGCCGCCCCTCCGGCACCTGCACCAGGCCGCGCGAGAACACCTGCTCGGGCGTCCATCCCGCCAGATCTTGCCCGTCAAACCGCACCGCGCCGCCATGCCACTGGATCATGCGCGACACCGCCCGCAGCAGCGTGGTCTTGCCCGCGCCGTTGCTGCCCACCAGGGCGACGATTTCTCCGGCTCGCACGTCGATGTCGATGCCTGACAGCACCGACACCGCACCATAGCCTGCGGACAGGCCGGAGATGCGCAGCAAGGGCTTCGTCATGCGCGTCGCTTGCCGAGATAGGCTTCCACTACGCGCGCATCCTCGAACACGGTGCGCGGGTCGCCGTCTGCGATCTTCTGGCCATGATGCAGCACCAGCACCCGGTCCGACAGGCTGCGGATCGCGCGGACCACATGCTCGATGACCAGGATGGTCACGCCGCGGTCGCGGATCTTCTTAATCAGTGCGACCACCTCATCGACCTCGACGCCGTTCAGCCC
>JADMIN010001076.1 GCA_015478575.1 Ktedonobacterales bacterium
GGGAGAGACAGTGACCGCGAGCGCTTGCCAGGAGGTCGGGTACGAGTCATCATCATCAAGCATATTCTAGCGGGCAAAGATCTTCACCCGACGGTGAGGTTCTTTGCCATAACTGCGGGAGGCGAGGTTATATCGCTCAGCGATCTGGTGCTGCACACGCCGCACATAGGCGTTGGCGGGCGTCAAGTCCACGTGGCTGGCGCCGCCGCGCGTGAGCAGCCGGTTGATCGCATCCTCGGCTTCCCGCATCGCTTCTAACGCGGGATTGTCGGGCGTGGCATCGTCGGCCACGCCTTCCACGCCGCGGCGCAGGTCGAAGATGTGTGCCAAGCACTCTTGCATCTGCGCGATGGTGTTGGTGCGCAGGACGTAGATCGGCTTGCGCTCGCTTTCCGCCGCTCGCAGTCGGTCAGATTGACGACGATAGAAGGTCCGGAGCGTGATGACCGCGTCAGCGGAATCCTGGTCAGTACTGATCTCGACGGGCACGCGCAACTGCCGCGCCGACTGCTCCAGCCGCTCGCGACTGATGCCGAAAGGATAGATACGTACCGCCCGCCGCGCCCTCGCTTTGCCGCGGCTGGGAGTATCCACCCAGCCCGTGGTGCCGGTCGGCTCAGCGGCCTCGACATCGAGCGCCTCGTCGGCATCCTCCTCGTCCCAGTAGGCTTCCTGCGCACGCAGATGTCGGGGATCGTCGAGCAGCCGCGCCTGACGCGAATCCCGCGCCCACTCCGACGAGCGCCCCCGGCGGCGCCCACCCCGGTCGAACAGATCGCGTTCTAGGTCGCCAGCGCCACCCCAGGCGGGCGTCTCCACCGGCTGCGTGGCGACGATGCGCATGCTGACATGTTCCTGATCATCGCGGGTGCGCTGCTCCACGCTAGGCACCCGCCCGCGCAGCAACTCGTCTACGGCGGAGGCAACATCTGGGTGAACCGTGACCTCACGCCAACTCGACTGCTCCACCAGCACATCGAAGGTAGGGGGCGCCTTGCGTTCGAGCACGGTCTTCT
>JADMIN010001077.1 GCA_015478575.1 Ktedonobacterales bacterium
GGACCTCTTCGCGCGCTTCAAGGATAATCCCCGCTTCCAGCAGACGCGCGCCCTGATCCGCATCATGCGCATCGTCGTGGCCGATCTCTGGCGGTCGCACCAGGCCGGACGCCATGCGTTGATCGGCGCGCAGGACATCAATCTGCTCGACCCCAGTATCATGAGCGAGGTGCGCCAGATCAACAACACGCTCGATGCCGCGCTCGCGCACGACATCGCCACGGAGGGTGGCGGCGCGGTGGCCCAGCGCATGGACGGCCCCACCAGCCGCGACACGCGCGACATCGCCACGCTCATCTTCCTCTCGTCGCTGTCACAGGCGGTGAACCCGACCCTTGGCCTGACACGCTCAGACATCACGGCGTATCTCGCGGCCCCCGGCCGCGACGTTGCCCGCCTGCGCGACGCCCTTGATAAGCTCCAGGCTCAGGCGTGGTATCTTCACGCCACGCCCGGCGGCGCGCTGCTCTTCAAGAACACTGAGAATCTGATCGCCAAACTCGAAAGCTACGCCCAGGGTATGCTCGCCGAGCAGCGCGAGACGGAGCTGCGCGCCCGCCTGCAAGAGATGTACGCCCCGCAGCTCAAGGCCTGCTATGGCCAGGTGCAGGCGCTCCCCGCGCTCGATCAGGTCCAGCTCGCCGCCGATGCCCCGACCCTGGTCATCTTCCGCCCCACGTCGCGCGCTCGCCAGGAGATCGAGACCTTCTACGAGCATCAGCAGTACAAGAACCGTGTGCTCTTCCTCACCGGCGACTCGGCCACCTACGACCGCGTGCTGGAGCGCTCCGCCTATCTGCGAGCCATCGGGCTGATCGTCAACGAGCTACTGAGCAAGGGTACGCGCGAGACCGACCCCCAGATGATCGAGGCCAAGGCCATCCAGACGCGCGAGCAGGCCAGCTTCTATATCGCCTGCCGCGAGGCGTTCCGCCTGCTACTCTACCCATTTCGGAACGGCCTGAACGACCTGGCGCTGGAGCCGCGCTACGAGGGCAACAGCTTCAAGGGTGAAC